>CAWUNX010000018.1:0-19280 GCA_963923905.1 uncultured Methylocucumis sp. | reverse complement strand
CGATGATTGAACGCTATAAAGCGTCCATCGAAGCCGCTTCAGGAACAATACACCGCTTAGAAGACTGGGGACGTAGACATCTCGCTTACCCTATCAAAAAAATTCATAAAGCACATTATGTGTTAATGAATATCGAATGCAATCAAGCTACTTTAGACGAATTAGAAAGCGGATTTCGCTTTAATGACGCTATCCTACGCAGCATGACACTATTGCAAAAACATGCGGTTACTGGCACATCGCCTATTGCTGCTGCCGCTGCAGAAGAAAGCAAACAAACTGAAATTAAAGCAAAAGAGACTGCTAAAGAAGCGGTTGCTTTAGCTGACGATGAATTAGACCTGGATGAAGTTGAGGAAGACTTCAACGCTGATTCAACTCCACAATAATTCACACTTTATAGGTTTATCATGGCTAGAAATATCAAACGCAAAAAAATGTCTCGCGCTGGCGAAAGCGATACACAAATCGATTATAAGGATTTAGCCTTATTGAACGAATACATCACTGAAACGGGAAAAATTGTACCTAGTCGTATTACCGGCACTTCAGCGAAATATCAGAGAGAATTATGTACGGCGATTAAACGCGCGCGTTATATTGCATTGCTACCTTTCTGCGACGCACACAGAAAATAACTCATTAAGGAGGGGGAATGAATTTCCTGGCTAACTTCATCATGCGTGGAAGATTACAGGCTATGACTGTAGCCTCGTCGCTGGCGCTGTTGTCATTAATACTTCCTCCGGTCAGTGTTGTCAGTTCAGCTACTATTGCGCTTGTCACCTTAAGACGAGGCGGCATGGAGGGCTTATATGTTTTATTCAGCTCAAGTTTAGCCGCTGCACTGTTAGGTTATGTGCTGTTAAAAAACTTTCAATTTGCCTTAGCATACGCAGCCGTTTTATGGTTACCGGTTTGGTTAATTTCTATCATTCTAAGGGAAGGTAGGCATTTATCGTTAGCCGTTGAAATCGCAGTGTTATTAGGCGTGTTAGGTGTGATTGGGTATTATCTATATGACCCAAACATTGCCAGCACATGGAAGGTTATGTTTGAGCAATTCAAACCTAATGCAGATAGTAGTCAACTCAATAATGCTGAAGTAACGCTAGACATCATGACGCATTATTTAACCGGCGTTGTTGCGGCAGGTTCGGTATTTAGCTTGCTATTTGGCTTGTTTTTAGGCCGTTGGTGGCAAGCAAACTTGTACAATCCGGGTGGTTTCAGACAAGAGTTTTTATCACTTAGCACTCATCCTCGATTGGCCCTAGGTAGCATAGGCATTATCGCGTTAGCACTTGTGACCTCAGGCTGGTTATCGGAAGTCTCTTGGAACATAACCATTTTAGTTTTCGCGTTATATTCCATAGTAGGTGCCGCAGTGTTGCACACGATTCTTGCCCGTAAGAAGCTTGCCAACTATACCGTGCCCATGCTTTATGTAACGCTATTCCTAATACCTCATACACTACTCCCAGTAGCATTATTAGGACTAGCCGACACCTGGCTAAACTTACGAAAAATAACTAATCAAACCAGCGCCAAATCAGACTGATTTAGGCACAACCGATTCAGAGGCAAACAAATGGAAGTCATTCTGCTCGAAAAAATAACAAAATTAGGTAATTTAGGCGATAAAGTAACCATTAAACCGGGTTATGGCAGAAATTATTTAATTCCACAAGGTAAAGCGGTAGCGGCGACACCTAGCAAAATTGCTGAATTCGAGCAACGCCGTGCGGAACTTGAAAAAGCAGCGGCTGATAAACTTGCAGCAGCTAAAGCACGTGCTGAAGCATTAAGCAAACTCAACGTTGTGATTACCCATAAAGCAGGCGATGAAGGTCGCTTATTCGGCTCCGTGGGCACATTTAATATTGCTGAAGCGATTACTAAAGCCGGAGTAAAAGTCGAAAAACAAGAAATTCGTTTGCCTAATGGTACAATCCGCCATACTGGCGAGTATGACATTGATATTGCTATACATTCTGATGTTACGTTAACGTTGTCGATTAAAATTGCTCCAGAAGCTTAAGCAATAAAGCTTTGTTTAGAGCAGGCTTAGCTAGGCGTTGTCCGATGATGACGTCTAGTGTTTCAAAATCTGCTGAGCATACAATAACTCCCGTCTATTAGGCAGTTAAAATGCGCATACAAGCTGCCTGTCTAAGTTATCTGGCTCGCTCGGTCTACTCCGCCTTATTTTATCTCGCAACACCTTTCTTATTGCTTAGATTACGCTATAAGGCTAAAACCAACCCAGCGTATCTTAATCGTTGGCACGAGCGTCTTGGGATTTACCCACAAACAACGCAGCCAATTTCCTGCAAGATTTGGTTTCATGGCGTGTCTGTCGGTGAAATAGAAACCTTATTCCCACTTATAGACTTAGTACAACAACACCATTCTGAGCCTATTTTAGTCACCACGACAACGCCTACAGGCTCCATGCGTGTTAGCCAAGTCTTAGGGCAACGTGTACAACATGTTTATTTACCCTATGACCTACCCGGTGCTACACAGCGTTTTATACAGCATTTTCAGCCTAAATTAGCGGTTATAGTCGAGACCGAAATTTGGCCTAATCTGTATGCGGCTTGCCAAAACAGCCACATACCGCTGCTAATCATTAATGGACGACTGTCAGAAAAATCAGTTAAAGGCTATCAAAAGCTCCCTTGGCTTACCCATCCGGCACTCGCTGCTATGACACAGATTTTGGCGCAAACTGACGTAGACCGCGCCCGGTTTATTGCCATTGGTGCCCACAGCCAAAAAGTATCGACGTTTGGTAATATGAAGTTTGATAACCTGATAACGCCAGAACAAATTAGCCAAGGCCAACAGCTAAAAGTACATTATTTTGCTAAACGTTGGGTTTGGTTATGCGCGAGCACACATGAAGGGGAGGAGGCGTATTGTATAGCCGCTTATCAAGCGCTAAAGCCGGTGATCCCTGAATTGCTATTATTACTCGCGCCACGCCACCCCGAGCGCTGTCAGACGATACAAAGCCAAATTGCTCAGCAACAGCTTAACTGGGTTACTAAGTCCGGTCATGAAGTTTGTAAACAGGACACGGACGTTTATGTATTGGATACCTTAGGTGAACTAAAAGCACATTATTGTGCATCCGATCTGGCGTTTATTGGTGGTAGCTTACAACCTATTGGTGGGCATAATGTTTTAGAAGCAGCAGCGGCTGAATGCCCTATTATCTTTGGCCCTTACATGCATAATTTTCAAGAAATTACTGATGCATTTATTAGTCAAAAAGCAGCCATATTATGTCCTACGCCTAATGAGCTAGCTGAATCAGTAAATCTGCTTTATCAACACCCAGAACAGCGTGAGCAACTAGCCAGACACGCAAAAACTTTAGTGCAAAATAACCAAGGTGTTGTGGCTAGAGTGTATGACTTGCTGAAGCCTTATTTAGGCGAGTCAGTCGGATTCTGACATAGGCCTATAACGCCACTCGCGTCATCGTTCGGTCTACGCCTTAAAGTGTTGTAGTTCACTGTAGGGTACGCTATGCGTACCTTGTTACGATTTTTTAATGGTAGGCACAGCGTACCCTACTCAAACAACCAAAAACTTGACCGTTTGAAGTAAAAAAACCGCTGCCCATTAACAAAACCAGGCAGCGGTTTTAAACAGTTAACGCAAGGCCTGATAATACTGCGCTAATGCTTTTATCTCTTCATCACTGAGTTGTTCAGCAATTAAGCGCATTCGTGCATAAATATCATTATGTCTAGCTCCTGTTTTATAGGCTGTTAACGCATCAGCTAAATAACCGACTTGTTGGCCTTTTAAGGCAGGAATATCGATTTTCTCACCTTGTCCATCGCTGCCATGACATACCGAACAAGGCGGGATAATGCGTTTGCCATCCCCTTCTGTCACTAAGCTATACGCTTTATCAGAGCCTTGTCCAGACGGAGAAGGCGCGGGTAATGTGCTAAACCATAAGGCTAAATCAGCGGCATCTTGCTCAGTTAAGTTTTTCGCAATGCCGGTCATGGTCGCATTGTCTTTATCGTCATTGGCATAATCGCGTAATTGCTTAAATGTGTACGTCGCTAATTGTCCGGCGAGTGCTGGAATAGCCGGAAGTACATCGCCATCACGATTTTCTTCTGGGCTACCTTGGCCTTTATCGCCATGACAACTGGCGCATGTTGCTGCTAAGGTTTTACCTTTATCGGCATTGGCGTGTTTAAGCTTGGCTAATAACTCAGGTGTCCAGGCTACTTGCGACGCAGGCTTAGCAGAACTCACATTGGCAGCCAGCAACAGGCTTAGTAATAATAGTGCCTTTATCATTGTTAATACCCCCACGCGCTAGAACCAAAAGTTTGCATAAAGAAAAACTGCAGAATGGGTACGCCAAAACTAATCGCCATTAACACAGCAATCACCTTATTCCACAAGCCAAAATCGTTTAAAAATTCAGGTAATTGCTTAACGGGATGAATTGGCTCAGCATATTCAATGTGTGCGGTAAAGTCTTCTGCGGCTGGTTGTATCTGGGTTTTGACTAAGTTATAAACAAATAAACCCGCCGAAGCCAACAATACCAAGCCACCAAAAATCATCGCTAATTCATAAGGTTTCCAAGCCAGGGTTAACAAGTTGTTATAAACGACTGTCGAAATACGACGTGGTTGACCTAGCAAACCTAATACATGCCAAGGCGTGGTTAAAATCACCATGCCGATAAACCAAGCCCATAATTGACATAACGCCATCGTATTAGAAAACAACGGCTTACCGGTTAACATCGGCCATAGATAATATGCCAATGCTAAATACATGATAATCGTCGTACCACCAAAAATAAGATGGAAATGTCCTGATACCCATGCCGTGTTATGTACCATCGCATTCATTGCATAACTAGCATTGACTAAACCACCAAAACCGCCAAAAATAAGCATTAACAAGCTTAAAATTACAGCTAAAATCATAGGGTTAGTCCAGGGCAGGGTTAATATCCAGCCGAACATGCCTTGACCACCGCGCAACCGTCCCGCAATTTCCAGCGAAGCAATCACCGTAAACCCGGTAACCAACGTCGGTAGCGCTACAACAAAAGTACCTACGCCATGCAAAAGTTTCCAGCCTTGGCCTTGCTCAGGATCCATATACAAATGGTGAAAACCAATAGGCAGCGCAAATACCACTAACACAATAACAGATGCTCTAGCGACTTCATCACTAAACAAATACCCACCGGCTTGTTTAGGAACTAACACATAAAACGCCGTATAAACCGGCAATAACCAGAAATACACGATAGGATGTAACGTCCAGGCGAATAAGGTTCGTGCAAGCCCGGCATCGATGGTATCAATCCACCCTAACGCCAACGGCAATAATTGAAATAACACCTCTAAGGCGACACCCGCACTTGTCCAAAGCCACAATAGCGCATTAGCCGTTGTGGCAAACATCGCTAAAGGCACGGGTTGACCAGGATTGGCTTTTTTCCACTGGGCAAACATAACCACCATAATCACGCATCACAGCCACGAGCCGACCACCAATAACGTTGCGCCTAGATAAAATGATGCATGGGCAATAATCGGAGGATAAAACGTATACAACACCGAGGCTTTGCCCAATAGCAACGGTATGGCTGCTAAAACAACGCCTGTCAGCGCAATAGCAAAACCAAGCCATGCTAGCTTAGGTTGCCATAATGGCTGATTAAGACTGGTTACGGCAAAATAATAGCCAAAACCCATAATGCCAAACGTGGTTAAAACAAACGCCATTAACACACCATGAGTACTGACTGAAGCAAAATAAACCGGGGCGGAATTTAGCGCCTCAATAAAACCACTGCGCTCCAAGACTTGATATTCGCCTAAAACACAGGCTAGCGCAAACGCAGCAAACGCAACCCATAAGTGGGCTAAGACGAGTTTTTTAGTTGCTTGCTCAATCATAATGCTTCTCCTTGACTGGTTTTAGCGGTCGGTGCTTGCCAATCCTCTTTTGCAATAACAGCAATATTGCTCCACATATGGTTATGACCTAAGCCGCAATATTCGTTACATAACAAAGGATAATCACCTGGCTTTGGAAATGTCGTCGTAATTTCAGCAACATAGCCCGGAACAATCATCGTGCTCATATTCGTCATCGGAATATGCACGCCATGCAATACATCCATACTGACCCAGCGAAAAGTGATTTTAGTTTCGGCAGGTACTTCGATTTGTTTAGGAAAAAACGAGTAGCGCCCAGTAACCATGCGCACAATGACCTCGCCTTTTTCATTAACTGACACGCCTAATTTGTCTTCGGCAAATTCTTCGCTTAGATGCAAGCGTGCGGAATCAATCGTTTCAACTTTGCTAGGCGGGTTAATGCCATGAAAAAAAGCATCTAGCGTGATAATAGCGACCAATAAACCAATCGCCGCGAGAGATAACGTAATCCATTTTTGTTCTAAAGACTCAATATGCAAAGCACGTAACTGAGCAATAAAATCTTTAAGTTTGGCTTGATAGTGTTCAAGATTGACATTCATAGGCTACCCCCTAGGCAAAAATACGCCGTAATACAGAAACAGCCAGGCAAGCACCATAACGCCTATGACGACTGACATCAACGCGAAAGTGCCTACTGGCGGACTTTCGAGGATGCGCTTGCGTTCTTCTTCACTCATTTGTTCCATAACCACCCCACATATTATTGTTAGACAAGGTACTAGGATTACGGATAAAATAGCCGTCAGAACTCACAACGAAGACTGTTCTGCCGATTCTAAAGTACGTTCAACGTAGTGACTGCTTAATACCATTAATAATGGCAAGGAAATTATAGAGGCAAAACAGCTATTATCCGAACTGTTTGTATCTGATTGGCGCGCTGCCATTAAGTTAAGCATTTAAGTAACCGTTTTTCGGAGCGCAAGCCAGGTAGGCTGTGCGTACCTTTTTCCGGTAATGTGGCGATGATATTTTTGCCACTGTGACTTTTTGATTTGTGTGATATTGCGGGTTTGTTGCATATCCTATGCGGCGGCTTGATACTGTTTTTTTGCGGTTCAACTACGCTTGCTGTTATGTAAGCGTAGTTGTTTGACAGCAAAAAACTACTAAATACTGAGTGTGTTTATATCGTTTACTTTTTTAAGAAAGGGATTTTTGCCTTTAAATGCTTTGATGGCTGCTGCTTTTTCTGCCATTGGAATTTGTTTAAGCATTTCTGACCCAGCGTCTAAATACTCAGCCATTGCAATAGCTTGACTGCGCTCTTGTTTATTATCACTGTAAAGTGCGGTTAGCGCATAAGCCCAGGCAAACCACGGTTTCATAATTTGATGCTTTCTGGCCCAATCTAATGCTAGGGTTTTGTAATCTGCTTTGTTAGTTGCCTGGAATAAAAGCAAGCATATCTCGCTGTATTGATACTCCGCTAGTATAGGACGGTTACCAGTATAAGGCCTGTTATAAAATGCTTTATTAAGCCAAGGCAGTGCTTGCTCGGTATTTCCGGCGATACCTTCTACCACCGCTTGGGCTAAGTAGTAATCAAAGCCCATATGATTTGGCGTAAAGTTAGCGAGATAACTTTTAACTTCATCTGAAGCCCCTGATTTGGCGGCGGAATACGCATAATAAGGTAATAAATAGCCGAATGAATGTTCTGTAAAATCGTAAACTGAAGCCGCTTCTTTTAATGTTTGATGCATTCCTGATAAATTGTCTGCGCGTAGCGAAACATAAGCTTCCGCAAAGTAAACAAGATGAGATTTAATCGGTTTCTTAGGCATGAATGAGAAAGGATCATTAGGTTTTAAAGGCCCTTCTTTTATCATGAACTTGGTGACTAATTCTTTATGACCATTTTTAATTTCTTCCTTTACCACGCCACGACCTAAGTGATAAACAGGCTGGGCGACATCAGTCAGTGCAGATACTAAGGCCATACTCGGCGTTCTATTCATGGTCGCAGACCGTAATAGGTGTCTTGCGATGTCGTTAGTCTGATAGCCAATGCTTTGTTTAGTTTGTAATTTTGCCCATGTGATGATGTCAGCTTCTGATTGTTTGTCTTTTCGCTGACCTATTAAAACGCTTTCCCAAATTTGCGGTTCTTTCAGTTGTACCGCTAACGTATTAAAAGCATTCCAGGCAGTTTTAGACGCTCCTTGGGCATGAAGCAAGCTTAAAAAATCGCCATAAGCTTCTGCATTTTGGTAACGTTTAGCCCTAGCTAATAAAGTGTGCAAGGTGTTACTGTAATCCTTGTTCAGTAGCGATAATATCTGCGTACTGGTCATACTACCTTCAGAACCGGTATTTTCTTTCGACGATAATTGGTAAAACGGCTTAGCTAAATCAAATTCACCCAACCAATAAAACATGGTTGCAACTTGATAAGCATTATTTGATACGCTTACTCGATTTATCGTTGCGTCTTTATTAAAACCAGGCCATGTTAAAAATAAGGCTTGAGCCTCTTGCAATTGCCCTTTCTGAATCAATGACCTGCCTAGCATCTCATAAGGCCACCAAGGTATTGCCTGTACTTTAATGGCTTCACGACAATATTTTTCCATGTCAGCGGTATCGCCGCGTAAACGGCTAGCGTCGGCAAGATAAAAATATTTATCAGGATTGCCAATAAAACGGCCTTCGAGACTTTTCAGCAATTCAGCAAGCATAGTTTCACTATAAGCCTGATTTAACTCTTTGAAGTGTTTAAGGTCGGATCGTGAGTTTTTTAATCCAGCTTCTGATTTTGCTAGATTCAAATCGTCTAGTGTCCAATCTAAATAAGTAGGTCTTGTCGGGTAATCGGATGCGTAAAATCCCATAAAATCGCCAAAATCATAGCGCTGCATACGGGTTATTGCTTCAAAGGCGGCTTCGGCAACATAAGTTTGTCCTTGCGTCCAGTAATATGCGTTAAACGCATTTAAATAAGCCGATTGACTGAGATTTTCTCGCGCTATTCCGTCTAGTTTACTGGCTTTACTGTATTGTACTAAAGCCAGCATTATGGCATAGCGCGGATGTCCTCTATAGGTAATCTCTAGGCGGTTTAGGAAATCAATAGCACGCTCAGGCAAACCTTGTACAAAAGCTAAAAAATAAGGTCTTCTTAATAAATTATCATCGTTAATGGCTTCAATAAGCGATAATACGTCAAGCATTCCAGGTTGCTTATTGGTTTCGCAGCACAGTAACGCCGCATCTTTTTCCAAGATTTTGCCAAGATGAGTGACAACTGATAAGTCAGTTACCGCTTGTAATTTTTCTGTATCGTTTAATGCGGCTGCGCCTTCAATGAGGCTTTCAACTGAATAATTTTCTAAAGGTGCAATTTGGTCGAGAATTTGCTTTAGCGAAAGATTGTCAAATTGAGACCAATAGTCACGTTCGGTAAAGGCTCTGCTAGCTAAAAAAGGCCAAATCTTTCCGGGCAACGCTAACGAATCTAAATGAGTAATAGATTTTGTTCGGTCTAAATTAGCGTATTTCCACTCCAATTCATAGCCATCTAATTGAGCGATTAATTTCTTAATCGTGGGTTGAATCTGCGCGCTATTTTGCTCAAGACTAGGCTGGTTGCCGTTTAGTGCCGCTAACAATTCATGCTCTTCAGCCGTTTTGGGCTCGCCTAACACATGTAAAGCACCTGGGCGAAAGCCTAGCATCATTAAGGTTCTGGCTTTAAGTGATTTATAGTCAGCCGCCTTTTCTGAAAGATTCAGCAAAGCCAAATAGGCTTTTTCAGCAAAGCGCTCGCGCGCTCGGTCTGATACTAACGGTGTTAAATAACCTAAAAGTTGAAATGTTAAAGTTGCTTGTGCCGGATTATCAGTGGCTTTAATCAGTTCTGACATGTCCGTAGGCAATTCGCCATTTTCAATAACAACGTCTAATTTAGGCGTCGATAGTACCGCGCTATCAACACCAACAGCCGCCAGCAACTCTGTTAGCTTAGTTTGGAATATTTCAATCGGTGGTTGCTCGTCTGAAAATGCAATATTTTCAATAGATTGGGTTTTAGCTGGTGTTTGTGCGTTTAGCGTACCGCCATTACGTTCCTGAACTTGCAATGTCAATGACATCTGGTATTGGTTATTGTGGCCAACATAGCCCCAAATAATTTTTTGCACGTTTAATTTGTCGGCAAGCGTATAAACTTCTTGCGCATCAACCCGACGCTGCCCTTCACCTAACGCACGAGCTACTTGATAAGTATCTGCGACACGCACGTTTTGGGCTTTAGCAATTAACATAGCTAACTCTGCCGTCATTAAAGAACGAGTTGCACGATCTAAAGCATACTCTTGTACTTGAAAAGGCACTACCAGCACATCGAATTGCTTTGCCGATAAGAGTTTCTGATAAATTGTTTTATCGTTAGCAATCCAATCCGAAACGGGTTTGGGGTAAGCGGTTGGAACGGCTTTATTTATGGCAAGATCAGCCATAGGTCTAGTAGTAGCTTTGGTTTTTTCGGCTTTAATTTTTGCCTCTTGGCGAGCTACGGTTTGAGTTAATTCGTATTCTTGATATAAAAATAAGCCGCCAGCGACAACTCCAAACAAAGCGATGGGAACGGCAATTATGAGTATTAAGCGAGGTATTTTCATAAGACTCCTAGTGAAGCTAATCGTCAGAGTGGTTTCAATGAGTCTTAAAGTATAGCTCGATAAAATGTTTAGGTGTTGTCTAGTTGTTCATTTAAGCATAAATTATGCTATGCGTACCTTTTCCTAACAACGGTGCTTCTGCCAATAGAACGCGTTTATGCAAGCAGCTCCACCATGATTCGATAATAAATTTCTTCTAACGGTATTAAATCAGCGACGGCTATATGCTCATTCACTTTGTGTATAGTTGCGTTTAAGGGGCCTAGTTCTATGACTTCAGCACCGGTTGGGGCGATAAAACGCCCGTCCGACGTACCACCGCCGGTGTCTTCTAAGGCCGTTTGGCCGGTGATGGTTTTGATGGCGGCTTGGGTTGCGCTGATTAACTGACCGGGTTGCGTTAAGAAGGGCTGGCCGGATAAACGCCATTCGAGTTCATAGTCTAAGTTAAACGGCGCGAGCAGCTGTTCGGTACGTTGCTGTATCTGCTCAGCGGTTAATTCGGTGCAAAAGCGTAAATTAAATTGCGCTTGTAACTGGCCTGGGATGATGTTTTCAGCACCGGTTCCTGATTGGATGTTGGATATTTGTAAGCGCGTAGGCGGAAAAAATTCGTTGCCGTTATCCCATATTTCATTAGTTAACGCGGCTAATGCGGGCATGGCTTTGTGGATAGGGTTGTCGGCTAATTCTGGGTAAGCGACATGACCTTGTATGCCTTTAATGGTGAGTTTAGCGCATAACGAGCCACGCCGGCCTACGCGTATTACATCGCCTAGCGTTTTGTCGCTAGAGGGTTCGCCAACTAAACACCAAGTGATTTTTTCGCCGCGTTGTTCTAAGACTTCGACCACTTTGACGACACCATGTGTGGCTGCGCCTTCTTCATCGCTGGTGAGCATGATGGCGATTGAACCTTGATGCTGTGGATAATCGGCAATAAAGCGTTCTGTTGCGACGGTGAACGCGGCGATGCTGGCTTTCATATCGGCAACGCCGCGTGCGTATAACAAGCCATCTTTGAACGTGGGTTGAAACGGCGGTGACTGCCAACGCGCAATATCGCCTACTGGCACGACATCGGTATGCCCTAGAAAGGTGAGCAGCGGCGTGGATTGTCCGCGTCTAAACCAGCAATTGCGGGTATCGGCAAAATTGTGCCATTCCAGATTAAAGCCTAGGGGTTTAAGTCGTTCGGCGATGACATCTTGGCAGCCCGCATCATCGGGCGTGACTGATGGTCGTTTGAGTAAATCCAGTAGGAGTTCCAGGGTGTGGCTCATGCGTTGTTTGTGTTTTGTTCAGATAAAGAGAAGGCGTTGTGATAACCGTCTTGTTTGGCATTAAAACCGACGATGATACGGCCATGAAGGTCTAGTACGGGCCGCTTGATTAACGTCGGCGTGGCAAGCATTAAAGCACTGGCTTTGGCTTCGGTGATGTTTTGTTTATCGTCGTCGCTGAGTTGTTTAAAGCTCGTACTATTACGATTTAATAAAACGTCTAAGCCGACCTGGTTTAGCCAGGTGCTGAGCAGTTCAGCATCGAGTCCATCGCTACGAAAATCATGAAACCGATAGTCTATGTGATGTTCAGTGAGCCATTGTCTGGCTTTTTTTACCGTGTCGCAGTTTTTAATGCCATATAAGACGATTGCCATGCGGTTATAACTCGCTAGTTAATAACTCGTCTAATGACGGCAGATTTTTATCGGCTTTGCGGCGTTGTTTGTAGACTTCGACGAATTCCATAAAGGCTTGTTCTAAATCATCGAGCAAGTCTTGCTCTTCGGCTTTGTCTTCTCTAGGCATGTCGTCTGAAGCTAAGTATTCTCGTTGTAGAGCAACTTCGCTGTTTAACGCCATAATTGCATAAATCATTGCATTGTTTGAGATATTTTCAGTCATAAGTATCTTTGTTGTTGGGTTAAAAGGGTTAACGGTTGGGTAAATGCCAAGCGGCTTGGTCATGAGACGATTCTAAAACTTTTTCTTGTGAATCGGGTAGGTCAGCGAAAAAATCCAAACCGGTTTGCGCTTCGACGTCATCGATAGTGGTGACGAATTGGCTTAACGGCTCCTTGCCTGATACGGTTTGTGGAGCAATAAATGCCAGTGCGTGATGACGGCCTGAGTCAGATTCGTTGAGATAAACTTTATAGAACGCATCGGGGATTTCGACGCGCCAATCCGAGCTTAAACGCTCAACACTGCCTTTAAAAATAGGGCCGGTAATGACCCAGACCTTACCATAATGTTTAGTAAATTCATCAACTTCTAAGGCTTCTAGGCGTTGCCACCATTTTTGGTTGAGATTAGGCTTTTGTGGCGTGATGTTAGTCATTAAAAAACTGTCTTGTTGTCCCTGACGACCATATAAATGGCTAATCGCATAATTAGGTGCCATGTGACCACGGTCATAACCACTACGGCTATAGCTTTCATGGTCTAACCGATTCAGACTACGCCAGTCCAGTTCAAAGCGGCTAGGTCTTTTTAAATCCGGTGCGTTGGCTTGGGGCTGAGTTAAGGCATATTCCACCCATAAAGGGTTGCCACGCCAGTCTGAGTAGCCAACGATAAAGCCATGATTGCGTAATACGCGAAAAAACGTGTTGATATGCGGTTTTAACGCACGGGGCTCGCCTTGATATAACATCTGTGGCCGTGCCACATAGTATTCATAAGCGTATACGCCTCCCCCTAAGACGGCAACAAGCAATGCCGTAGAGGGATTTTTTAGCGCTAAGCGTAATAGCATTAGCGCCAGTTTTAAGAGGTAGTTATTGGATTTAGCCAAGAGACTGCCGTTAATCGCGTAATAATTCGTTTATACCGGTTTTACTGCGGGTTTTTTCATCAACTTGCTTAATAATGACCGCGCAATACAAGCTGTATTTGCCATCAGATGACGGTAAGTTGCCGGAGACCACGACAGAACCAGCCGGGATACGGCCATAAGTAATTTCGCCGGTTAAACGATTGTAAATTTTGGTGCTTTGACCAATATAAACGCCCATTGAGATAACGCAACCGTCTTCGACGATAACGCCTTCGACAATTTCTGATCGTGCGCCGATAAAGCAATTATCGCCAATAATCGTTGGATTAGCTTGTAATGGCTCTAAGACGCCACCAATGCCGACGCCGCCTGATAAATGGACGTTTTTACCGATTTGCGCGCATGAACCTACCGTAACCCAGGTGTCAACCATCGTGCCGCTATCGACGTAAGCGCCGATATTGACATACGACGGCATTAAAATAGCGCCTGGCGCGATATACGAGCCATGACGTGCGACGGCATTCGGCACAACCCGGACGCCGGCTTTGGCAAAGTCTTCTTCGCTGTAATGCGCAAATTTACATTCGACTTTATCGTAATAGCGGGTATTACCACCGTCTTGTAAGCGGTTATCGTTGATTCTAAACGATAATAACACGGCTTTTTTTAGCCATTGGTGCGTGACCCAATCGCCGTCGATTTTTTCCGCGACTCTTAATTGACCGTTATCTAATAATTTCAGCACGTCAGTGACGGCTGAGCGCAATTCTGGCGAGGCATTGCTAGGGTTTATATCGGCACGTTGTTCAAAAGCTTGGGTAATAATAGATTCAAGTTCTGTCATGAGTATGTTGTGTGTTTACAGTGTGAAGAAATCAATGGGCGAGTGCTGAGGCAATCATACGCTCGCAAGAAAATTTTTTAATCGATGCGCAAATTTTATACATTCATCAAGTGGTGGCACGAGTGCGATGCGCACATAGTTTTGCCCTGGATTTATGCCTTGGCTGTCGCGTGATAAGTAGCTGCCAGGTAACACAGTCACATTTTCATGCGCGTATAAGTTACGGGTAAATTCGGTATCGCTTATCGGCGTGGCTAACCATAAATAAAAGCTAGCGGGTGGCTGCTCAAGCTCGCATACGCCAGATAACAGTGTTAACACCGCATTAAATTTTTCGCGATATAAATGGCGATTTTCGATGACGTGATGCTCGTCTTGCCATGCCGCAATGCTGGCATGTTGGGTGGGTAGCGGCATCGCGCATCCGTGATAGGTTCGGTAACGATAATAATCGTGGAGTACAACGGCATCGCCTGCCACAAAGCCTGAACGTAGACCTGGTGCGTTTGAGCGTTTAGATAAGCTGTGGAACACAATACAGCGTTTGTATTCGGTGTTACCTGCCGCATACGCAGCATTTAATAGGCTTACTGGTGGCTTGGCTTCATCGTAATACAGCTCGCTATAACACTCATCGGCGGCAATGATAAAGTCGTAGCGTTCGGCTAAGCTCAATGCGTATTGTAACTGCTCAAGGCTTAATACGGCACCGCTAGGATTACCAGGCGAGCATAGGTAAAGCAATTGGCAGCGCTGCCAAACCGCTTCGGGTACAGCACTTAGGTCGGGTAGAAAGCCCGTTTGTGCCGTGGTATTAAGATAATATGGTTCTGCTCCGGCTAATAATGCTGCGCCTTCGTAGATTTGGTAAAACGGGTTAGGCATGACAACTAGCGGTTTGCTATCTGTCTGGGTATTGATAACACATTGGGCAATAGAAAATAATGCCTCACGGGTACCACTGACCGGTAAAATTTGCGTATCAGGATTTAATTCGGGTAAGTGAAAGCGTTGCGCTAGCCACGTTGAAATAGCTAAACGTAGCTCTAACAGGCCTTTGCTGGTGGGGTAAGCGCCTAGCCCGTCAAGTTGTTCAATCAATGCATGACGAACGAAAATCGGTGTTGCATGGGCGGGTTCGCCTATCGATAAATTGATATGGGCTTTATCAATCGGTGGTTTAACCCCTTGTTTAAGCTGAGCCAGTTTTTCGAACGGGTAAGAATGTAAGCGTGCTAAATGAGGATTCATGAGTGAATACAGCGGTTATTGGCAATGCGGGCGTCTTCCGGCAGCTTGCGCCTGCTGGTAAATAGCTACAGCGCTAGCCATGTGTTGTTGTAAATCTTGCATACGCGTGGTGTCGGACGGATGGGTGGACATGAATTCTACTGGTTGTTGTCCACCAGAAGCTTGTGCCATTTTTTGCCATAAAGCCACGCTTTGCCTTGGGTCAAAGCCCGCTTTAGCCATTAGGTTTTGCCCAATCTCGTCCGCTTCACTTTCTTGGGTGCGACTAAAGGGCAATAATACGCCGTATTGCGCCCCTAAGCCTAATAAGCCCATCATCGCATTGCTTTCAACCATACCGCTTTGTTGGGCAATACTCATGCCTTGTTGTACCGCAAGCTGTTGTGAGGCGCGTTCGTTGCTATGTTTGGCTAGCACATGACCGACTTCATGGCCTATGACGGCAGCTAATTGGTTTTGATTGCCATTAATCAATTCAATTAAGCCGGTATGTACGCCAATTTTATTGCCAGGTAGCGCAAATGCGTTATAGGTCTTATCTTGAAAGACCACGACTTCCCAGCGGCCACCGCCGACTTGTTGGGTAATTGCGTTGGCAACGCAATGCGTTAAGCGGTTGTAAGCGGCATTCCGGCTAATCGGTGTTTTTTGTTTTAACTGGCTAAACGCTTTTAAACCCATTTGATTGACTTGGGTATCAGGCATCATCACGAGCTGAGTACGACCAGTTGGGCTTGTTGTACACGCGGATAACAACAGAGCGCTTAGAGCTAGGCGAATAATATGTTTTGCCATCATCTGGAAAATCTTATGGTACGGGTTGGAGAATTTATCGGGTAAAGTTTAAATGAGTTGGGATTTTGATACTATAGTTTTATGCGGGTTAGATTGATTCAACGCACTTAATAGCCATAACTAACAACGACAAGGTAGATGACATGACTTCCTTTACTATTCGCCAAATGAGCCGTTCTGATCTCGATATAGCCATTGCTTGGGCTAAACAAGAGGGTTGGCGACCGGGTGTATTCGATGCCGACCATTATTATCCGACCGACCCTAGTGGTTTTTTTCTGGGCGTTTTAGGTGATGAGCCTATTGCCTGTATCTCAGCGGTTAAATACGACGATAGTTTTGGTTTTATCGGCTTTTATATTGTTAAGCCTGAATACCGTCATCAAGGTTATGGTATGCAGTTATGGCGTCAAGCGATGAGTTACTTGGCGGGTTGTAATATTGGGCTCGATGGCGTGGTGGCCGAGCAAGCCAATTATCAAAAGTCTGGCTTTGTTACGGCGTATCGTAATTTGCGTTATCAAGGCATTAATCATTCAAAAACGGCACAAGCAGAGCTTAGGGCGCTAATGCCTTTAACCGATGTGCCTTTTGATGAGTTACAGGCTTATGACCGTTTGCATTTTCCAGCACCTAGACCTACGTTTTTAGCTTCATGGCGACTACAACGTGAAGGTGCGAGCTTGGCTTGCTATGACGGTGCAACGTTAATGGGTTATGGTGTGATTCGCGTTTGTGAGGGCGGCTATCGAGTAGGGCCTTTATTCGCTGATGGGGTTGAGCAAGCGCAACGGCTATTAACTGGATTATTAGCGCAGATTCCAGAGCAAGCGGCATTTTTTATTGATATGCCAGAACCTAATACAGACGCCTTGGCGTTGGTTAATGCCTGGGAGATGCAGCCGGTGTTTGAAACGGCGCGAATGTACACGCAGCATAATCCAGCAGTAGCGATATCACAAATTTTTGCCGTGACAACATTAGAATTAGGATAACGACATGAAAGTATTTCGGATTATTGCTGTGCTTGCTGTGTTAGTAAGCACAGCTTGCGTCAACCAACCTGCGATGCAGCAAACGTCGTTGCAAGCGCGTAAGTCTATTGCTCATCACACTAACTATGATGCTTCGCCGGTTTATTCGTCTGGAATAGGTGATTTAGTGCTGCGCAAACAGGTCTTTGATTCTGAGTTGGTGATTACCGGCGAGCAACGCTTTGCTGGTTCAATTAGTTCGATGCGGTTTCGCGGTAAAGAATATATCGATGTTGCAGATAATGGTCGACAGTTACAAAGCGCAGTGTCTTACGATGATTTAGGCGAGTGTGATAACCCAACGGAAGCGGGTACGCGCGAGGATAGTGGGCGTAAAACCTCTAGTGTTTTAAAATCGGGTTCGGTGCGTGGTAGTACATTAACCACGGTTACGCAAATGGCGTATTGGGCGCCGCCAAATACGCGTTATAGCAAACCGAAAGCAACGCGAACGCAAGGTAAAGATTACTGCGGAGCTAGACCTGATGCGTTATATACACGCAACAAGACGGTATTAAGCCATGAGCTGTTAACAAAACAAGTGACAATAGGTGTAGCAGGTATGCCTAATGTTATTGATTATAAAGTTCAATTTCGAGTACCTGAGGCTCATAAAACCGCTGCATTTGAGGCGTTCTCTGCGCATTTGCCGCGTGAATTTAGTCGTGTTGATTTAGTCGATTTAGCTCGAGGTCGTTTAATGCCAGCGGTCGAGGGCGCGCCTAGAGATAAGCCAGTGATTATCTCTACTCCAAATGGTCAACATGCGTTAGGTGTGTATTCGCCTATGTTGCCAAAGCCTGGTTACACTTATGGCTGGTTTTTATTGCCTGAAGTCAGTAAGTGGAATGTTACGTTTCGTGAACGTGATATTAGGCCTGGAAATTATGATTATGAAGCGATGGTTGTGATTGGCACGCGCGACGAAGTGTTTGATGCGATAGTCTCTTTGCCTGGGCGCTTGGTGCGATAACGCCGTTAAAATTGGGTATTGTCCGTTAATTATCTAACGTTAATTCGACTTCAGTATACTGCTCTGTATGTAGTTTAAAGCCTCGCATTTCCAATATGCCTTTGGTATTCAGTGAGATAATTAGATAAAGCGCATTTGGATAAGCATTCATGGTTATATCATCGGTGGATGGGGTTGCCGGGGCTGTCGGGTGAGAGTGGTAAATCGCAAATAATTCTTCACCTTGTTCCCGCATGGTTTTCATGGCGTTGAGCTGCTGCGCTGGGTCGAGTAGGAATTGGTGATGAGTGTGTTCGGCAATATTGCTAATCGGATAGCAATGCTTAGGGTTGCCGTTTTGCGCGCCTATTAATCCGCAGATTTCTTGTTCCGGCGAGAGTTGTGCTAAATGCAGTAGCTGTATGGTTAGAAGGCGTGGGATGTGGTAGTGCTGTGTGTTCATAGGGTTGGCTCCAGGGTTAAACGATTTTCTGGCCTAAAGTGACGCGTGGTTGACCTGCTAAATCTGTGTAGGTTTGTATGTTTTGGTAGCTGTGGCTTTTGAGCAGGGTTTGTACCGCAGGTGCTTGGTCATAGCCGTGCTCGAGTATTAAGTAACCATTGGCGCTTAAGTAAGATCCGCTATCTTGAATAATCGTGCGTAAACTAGTTAAGCCATCTATGCCGGATGCGAGTGCATTGCTAGGCTCGAAGCGCAAATCGCCCTGGCGTAAATGCGGGTCGGTTTCAGCGATATAAGGCGGATTGCTGACGATGATGTCAAAAGTATGCTTAGGGATATTGGCGTACCAATCGCTTTGATAAAACTGTATGTGCTGTTGGTGGTTTTCAGCATTGTGTTTGGCGACGGCTAGAGCTGTTGGGCTTATGTCGCAAGCGTATACCTGTGCCAAAGGGCGCTCTATAGCAATGGTGATGGCAATTATCCCAGACCCTGTGCCTAAATCTAATACGCTAATGGGTAAG
>CAWUNX010000017.1:0-19313 GCA_963923905.1 uncultured Methylocucumis sp. | reverse complement strand
AGATTCCATGATATTATCTTTATCTATAGAAATAGTTTCTAGAGAATAAGGAACGCCGCGCTTAATACGCTCTTTTTGCTCTGACGGTCGTAATACATGAATTTTTATTTCCATACGCCGTTGTATACCTTCTAACGCGGTTTCAAGTTTAGCAACTTGATTCCAATTGCCTTGCACTAGCAAATACGCGCCCGTCGCCTGTACAAGTCGGGTCGAACGTACTTCTAAAATATTGCATTTGCATTCGGTCACGGCAGATAACAATTCCGCAACGAAATTAATTTGGTTAAAACCTAAAGCAGTAATGGCTAGCAGCATGATATAAGATGATTTAATTTTTAAAATTCACTAGCAACTCAGAGAGAAACCTTAACGCGATAGTACTTATTCAGACCCCGCCCCATTTTATTGTGCTGTTATGGCAACCACAACAATAGCGAGGAGGTTTGAATAAGCACGCGCAATAAGCATAGCTCAAGAAATTAAATTTTTCTTGATAACCTTCTCTGCTAGTTTTTAATATTATCTTAACCCTATATGAGTTAAATATGAAAAAAACCCAGCAACGATTTTCAAGACAATATTGGAACGATAGTACTTTTGCCGAAAATACTCAAGAACCAGATTTAAACCTAGTCGATTTAGCGGCGACCCGTAATGACGATAACATCAGAATAGACCCAATTGCTACCGATTTTTCTGAGCAAGACCCTATTGACCGCCTGCTAGCCGATGCAGGATTCGATGATATTGCTGTTAATGCTAAGGACGATATGGCGCTTTCTGACATCCCTGCAAAACAGCCTCACCTTGAACCTAGCGCTGTTCAGGAAAAAATCACCACAGACAGCAAAGCTAATGATTTTGCTTTAGAAACATTTATTGCCGATTGTTTAATCAACAGAAATACTGAGTCAATAGACCATAAACAAACAACCTTGATCGTCGAGCCTGTTCTGCTAGAAGCAGACTCCGCACCAGAACCACTGCTCCCTATTGACAACGAAGCATTCCCTATCGCTGATGAAAGCATTAGCACTACAGCTCAAACAACAAATACGGATAGCCCACGACAAGACCCGTTACTACAATTACTGCCCGAATTGCAAGACGCAGTACAGCGCCATTCAGCAATGCTGTCTCAGCAAATAAAGCATTTGCAAATCACGGTAATTTTCGTAGCGGTTATGCTGTGTATGGCATTGTTTGGCTTAGGAATACTTTACATTCAGCAGTCTGAACTTAAAACAGAAGCCACTCTACAAAAACAATGGCTAGAATTGATTAAAGAAGATTTAACGAGTTTAACGTTCGATAAAGAATCCTGATTAACAGAGTTAACGTTGTGGTAATAACCACAAACTTTAATAATTCATGGGAATGAACTATAATTCAATCAACACCATACTTACCAACAAGCTGTGTACTTTTAGCAACAAACTGTTCAGCACTGCTGGTGTCATTACATCACACTTACAAGACACTGACTTTTTCATTATAAATCTACCTACCAAGGATATTATTATGTTCAACCAAAAATTATTGACGGCGGCTCTATTAACCGGCCTAACCGTAGCAACAACAGCTTACGCTGAAGAAATCACTGATACTCGATGGTATGTAGCACCGTTTGCTACGTTTATCAATACCGGTGGCGACCGTGGTGCTCAAGATGGCTGGGGCGGCGGTCTAGGTATAGGCAAAATGTTAAACCAGTATTTTAATGTTGAATTAAAAGGCTTTTACCAAGGCTTTGATAGCAAACCTGGCAGCGACGGTGAATGGCAACTAGCGGGGGCAACAGCCGACGTGCAATATTTCTTAATGCGCGGCAAATTCTCACCTTACACCGTTATTGGTTTAGGCGGCATGGCGACTAACGCGCACGGCACAGAACATAGCTCATTTATCGGCGAGGCAGGCGCGGGCTTTACCTATGAGTTACATGATAACTTCTTATTGCGTAGTGATGTACGTTACCGCTACAACAATAATTTTGACCAAACTTATGGTCGTGCAACAGACGAATTCCATGACATGACGGTTAATGTCGGTTTTGTTATACCATTAGGCCCTAAACCCCATGCAGCAAAATTAGACATCCCACCACCTCCAGCGCCAGCACCGGCGGCGCCTGATTGCTCAACAATGGATTCAGATGCTGACGGCGTTAACAACTGCTTAGATCAATGCCCAGCAACCTTAAGCGGCAGTAAAGTTGATAGCCAAGGCTGCCCAATTAGCTTGGAATTAAAAGGCGTTAATTTCAAATATAACTCTGCTGAGTTAACCGTTAATGCAATGAGTATCTTAGATACCGTAGCAGAAAACTTAATTAAATATCCTGAAAAAGACGACATTGAAGTACGCGGCCATACCAGCAGCGAAGGCTCAGACGCTTACAACATGAAGTTATCGCAAAGACGTTCACAATCAGTAGTAGATTACTTACGCATGAAAGGCGTTTCTAACCGCTTAACGGCCGTTGGTTATGGCGAGCGTCAACCGGTTGCTGATAACAGTACTGAAGAAGGCCGTTCACAAAACCGCCGTGTTGAATTGATTTGGTTAGGTAACTAAGCGACTCACACGATAAAAAAACCGCCGAAAGGCGGTTTTTTTGTTTCAGCCTATTGCTTAAAAATCCACTTGGCCACGGAACTCTAAAATATCTGGATTCGTATCATTAAAGGCTGCAGAGCGTACATTTGACATACCATTCGTATTGACATCTAACACATGGATTAAATTAGCCATCAGCTTGAAATGCGAATTCATATACCAATTGACACCGAATTTAACAGTATCGGCTTGACCACCATTAACAATGCCATCGCTTAAGTCTAAATAATCATAGCCAACCGCAACTTCCCATGCACCTAAACCACCATGCATATCAAAGTTACTGTGTGGTATGATTCTATCCCAAGCACCCGTTTTAGCTTTATAAACCCGCGACTCTCCGGTTAAAAACCAGCTTGCATAAGCATAATAACCCTGTAACGTCTCATCGGTATAACCCGTACCGCTTAAATTGGTTTGTAAATATTCAGCTTGCGCAGAGAAAGAACCGTAAACAAGCGCAGCTTCACCACCAAAACGAGTCATGTGCTCCAGCTCGTAATGCCCTACACCTTTACTATTCGTTAAGCTGCCTGTGTTTAAAATATTAGTTCTGTCTACGTTACCATTTAGTGTTGCGAAAAACGCCATGCCGCCATTACTAAAGCTACCATCCGCATTGTAATTATTGTCAATTGAACGGTAAGAGCCTGCCGCCCCTACATGCAAAAAATGCGCAGCATCGGTTAGCCAGGGCCTAGCAGTAATGCGACCAGTAACATCCCAACTGGTATCGCCACTACCATTGCTACGACTGTTACTACCATTAACATTACTAGCGCTTGTCGGATAAGTATTAACCGAAGTGTTATATGCCCACCCACCACCAACGGGTTCGGTTTGAATCGCGCCAGTCGCTGACCATCGATTAGTAAAGTAGCTTCCTGCTAAGCCAACTTTATAAGCATTAGGGTTATCGGAAAAAGTGTTTACCGCCATATTACGCTCAATAAAAGTAATATAGCGGTTACTGGTCGCTTCCTCTAAGCTAAACGGCTCTTTGAATTGACCTATAGTTAAACTAAACGGCTTTAATGCGTTCCAAGTCAAATACGCATCCGTGATACCCGCTGCAACTGTGCCATTTCCGCGACTAAAATCATATTCAAATTTATAGCCATAGTCTTTAAACATGGTACCTTCTAAATGTACGCGCGCCCGACGGATATTGACACCGTCCGACAATTCATTCGTCCGAGCCGCGCCTGTAGCCGCTAAAACCTCATCTTGGTTAAAATTGACTTGTGAATCGACTTGTAAGCGCCCTCCAATAGCCGCTTTGAAGTTACCATCTTTGCTTTCAAACTCTAAGCCTTTTTCGCCTACTTTAACCTCTCCTGAGCCGCTGTTTGAATGGCTCTCCGATACGTCTAATTTTTTCTCTAACTGCTCTAATTTTTTTTGCTTAGCATCTAAACGTGCTTCTAAAGCTTTTAAATCCTCAACCTTCTTGGCATTTTCCTGCTCTTTAGCCATTAAATAATTATATTGTTCTTGAGTTATTTTTTGGTTAGTCAACAAAATATCTAATAACTCTTTGTCAGCAGCAAAAGCCGATGTTGACATTGCAGTACCTACGAGAACAGCACAATAACTTAGGCGGAATTTAAAACGGTTTGACATGAAGCCCTCTTAATGAAATGAAAAACAAAAAGTGGGCAAAGAATACTGGGATAATATTACGAAAATATGACAGTATTTTTTTTTATTCAATATAATCAAATAAAAATAAAATGTGTGTCATTTTTATGTAGCCTATTAAAATTTGTGCACCTGGGCAATAACTGTTTGTCACTAGAGGCAACAACACCTACGGGGCTCAATGCTTATAAGCGCTGAATCTGCGTCATCAACGAAATTTCTAACAGCGATTCACTGGACTTAAGAATCTTGCATTTTTGCCCTGCTTTTAGCTATCAAACTAGACGAGTTTCAACCATTAGCAAGGCTTTCTGCTTAGTGTATAATCACCCGATTTATAATTAATACGGGCACTTATGAGCATCATACTTTCTAACCGGGTTCAATCCGTAAAACCCTCCCCCACTCTAGCAGTTACTGCGCGCGCTGCTGCTATGCGTGCACAAGGTAAAGACATTATTGGTTTAGGCGCAGGCGAGCCGGATTTTGATACGCCTGAACACATTAAAGCCGCTGCGATTAAAGCGATTAACAATGGCTTTACCAAATACACCGCTGTTGATGGAACTGCTAGCCTAAAACAAGCGATTATTGCTAAATTTAACCAAGACAATGGCCTTAGCTACCAGCCCAAACAAATTCTGGTTTCCTGTGGCGGTAAACAAAGCTCGTTTAACTTAACGCAGGCCTTGTTAAACCCTGGCGATGAAGTCATTATTCCTGCACCGTTTTGGGTATCTTATCCTGACATGGTGTTATTAGCCGATGGCGTGCCGGTTTTCATTCCAACTAGCCAAGAGCGGCGCTTTAAAATAACACCCGAACAATTACGCGCCGCCATTACCGATAAAACCCGGTTAATTTTTTTAAACAGCCCGTCTAATCCTTCCGGTATTGCCTATTCTTTAGAGGAATTGACCGCATTAGGCGATGTACTAGCAGACTTCCCCAATATTATTATTGCCACCGATGACATGTATGAACACATCTTGTGGCAACCCGGCAGCTTTGTGAATATTCTTAATGCACATCCTGAGTTTTATGAGCGCACCGTGGTGATGAATGGCGTGTCAAAGGCTTACTCAATGACCGGTTGGCGCATTGGTTATGCCGCAGGACCTGCGTCGCTCATCGAAGCAATGTGCACAATTCAATCGCAAAGCACATCAAATCCCACCTCTATTTCTCAAGTTGCTGCCGAAGCCGCATTAACCGGCGACCAAAGCTTTATCAGCAACATGTGCACTGAATTTAAAAAACGCCACGATTACGTTGTAGCGGAACTCAATACTATCGCGGGCGTAGAGTGTATAGAAACCGACGGGACATTTTATGTGTTTCCTAAGGTCGCTAAACTGATTGAGCGCCTAGACGGCGTTAACGACGATTTAGACTTCGCGGAATATTTAATCGAAAAAGCCGGCGTAGCACTTGTGCCAGGTTCTCCGTTTGGTAGCCCAGGCCATATTAGAATTTCCATTGCAACCAGCATGGATAATTTGGCAAATGCGTTGCAACGCATTAAACAAGCTTGCTAAGTCGTCCATGTAACCCAACTTAACGCTATGGGCAGAATTAAGCCACCTGGCACGTTGCGCATACTCTTAGGTAGCGCAACTGCCTATTGGCTGTCGGACGTACTCAATCCAGGCTTTGTCGCCATTGCGGTGTTGATTGTGCTATTTTGCCCGGTGTTTTACTTCGATAAATTAACTGAAGAACCGGATGAGTTAGATGATTTTAAAATTCCAACCGATGAAGAAGTGCTAGCCATTATTGAGGCCAAGGAAGCTGAAGCAGCAGCATTAGAAGCTGAAGCTTTAGCTGAATCGGAAGAGTCAGAGACTGAAAACGAGGAAGAATCTGAGCAAGAACAACTGGAAAGCATAGAAACAACGGAACTAGAAAAACAAACCGTTACACCGGCTAACGTAGCTCAGGAAAAGTAATCCGCTACCCACCAAAAACGAGTAGCGGATTATTGCTCTTAATGACTCGTTTCGACTTTAGCGCCTTTAGTCTGCCCAATCTCAGCTAAGGTTTGCTCAAACCAAGCCGTATCTAAATTAAACGGTTTCCCGCCTTTAATGCGTGGAAATTCAATGGCGCGTAACACACCATTATTGTCTTCATCATGACCCATCACGCCAGATTCTCTGCGTAGCGCACATTCCACCGCAAGATCAGCGCATGATTTAATCAAACGAATATCATCGGTGTTTGCAGCTGATGCGCGCGCGAAATAACCTGATTTTTGCACTAAGGTTTTTTCTGCGCCAATCATGGCGGCGAACTGCTCACCAAACCATTTACCCGGGTTAATCGCATCGAGTTTAATATGACCAAATGCATCGCGTGGCACATCTTGTCCTCGTGCTTGCATTTCAGCCACAATCGCTTCAACACCCGCTCCTTCCGATACGAAAATATTGACACAATCCACGGTATCCATAACGGCACGCAAACGAGCTGCTTCTGCATTTAAATCAATAGCCATTTCTGGAATAAAGACACCATGAATTTCAAAGGCTTTACGATCTAAACCAAGACCTGGCAACCATTCGCTACGATCTAACAGTTTACGGTATTCATACGCAGTTGCCGCCGTTAACCAGCCGCAATTACGCCCCATGACTTCATGCACGATAAGCATACGAGGATTCGCATTATTTTCGGCAACAACATTCCAGAAATAGCGCGCACCTTGTTCAGCAGCAGTCCATGCGCCCAATGACTGTTTAATCGGGAAAACATCGTTATCAACAGTTTTCGGCAAGCCAATTACGGTTAAGCCGTAGTTATTCCTCGCCAAAAATGCCGCTAAATCAGCTGCTGCTGTATTAGTATCATCACCGCCAATCGTATGCAAAACATCCACACCGTCTTTAACTAGTTGATCGGCAGCAACTTTTTGCGGGTCTTGTCCTTCTTGCACTAATCCACGCTTAACACAATCTTTAACGTTGGTTAACTTAACTCGGCTATTCCCAATTGGCGAGCCACCAAAGCGGTGTAATACTCCTGCATTCGCGCGAATTTCAGGGGTTACGCTATAAGAATCACCGAGTAACAAGCCTTTATAACCACTACGGTAACAAATAATCTCAATGCTAGGATCAATTTCAGTGTAACGTTCAATCAAGCTTCCGATAGCAGAGCTTAAGCATGGCGCCAAACCACCGGCGGTTAATATCGCGACTTTTTTAGGTTTATTCATGTGATTATCAATGGGTTTGTTGCAATAAATGTTTGAGTGAGAATGTCATAATCTTAAACGAACGGTAACCATGAATCGACGATTCCAGTACTCGACGCTAAGGATATGAACTGACTAAAGTTTATCATATCGCCTGTTTCAATCCATATAACCTTGACTTTACGATAAAGAAATATCATCAACATGGCTAAGCGAAACACTTTCTGAAGCGGTCTCTGAATAAAAATGTGGCACACCTTTAACCCGTTCTTTTTCAATATTTAAATACTGCAAGCCTAACACAGTGGCGTTGCCTTCCTGCTGTACCCAAACAACTTTCACCTTACAATTCAACATTAAGCGTCTAAATTCGCATAACGTCACCGTTCCTGGCTTTATAGACACAACTTCTGGAATTTGAATCATTAACCCAGCCACCGAAGCATTCGACGAGAAAAAGCGATAACATTTGCGATTAAAAATAATGCGTCCTTGGTCTTTAAGATTTTTCCGATAACTCATACGCTTATTCGGCCATTTACCAAATTGGCAATCAAGTGCCTTAAACTGTAATGCTAATTCAAGCGCACCATCAGCTTGCTTGCCTAAACGCACAACTTCTGCCTCTCCCGACAATTGCAGTTCGGGTATAAATAGGTCAACAGTCGATGTCTCCATTAAATATGCTTTTAAATGCTCAAGCTCTTCATCGTTAAGCTCTTGGCGGAACATAACTAATGCGCCTGAAATAGATAAATTTTGCACAACCACATCATGTTCTTGGGTTTCAATAAAGACAACGCCTTTGATGCTAACAATTTTTCTATAAGGCCTTTTTAACAATGTGGTGGTCATAAATCTATTCTCGGCAGTAGTAAAAAATAACTATCTCTCATTTATATTTATCATTCTGACACATTTTGTCTAGTATATTCACATATCAATCAACACCATAAGCACGGGTATAATCGCTATTATGATTAAGCTACAATCGGTTAGTATCAGACTCGCATAAGCCACTTAATTTAACTTCAGACAATCGACTGCTAACTTATACTTTACTTTATCAATGTTCAAGCATTTGCTAATAAGCTTTACATTACTACTCAGCGCTTGCTCGTCGATACCGCCTAAATCCAGCCATAACGTCTGCGCTGTATTTTCACAACAACCAGAATGGCGTTACGAAGCTGAGCTAGCCAGCCGACGCTGGCATGTTCCGGTCACCGTGCTGATGGCGATTATGTATCATGAATCGAGTTTTGTCGCTGATGCCAAGCCGCCTAGACCTTGGGTTTTAGGTATTATTCCTTGGTTTCGCTCTAGTAGCGCTTACGGTTATGCCCAAGCTAAAGATGAAACTTGGGCAGATTATTTAGCCGCTACGCATAACCTCAACAAAGACCGCGATGACTTCGCGGATGCTATTGATTTTATCGCCTGGTATTGTCAGCTTAGCCAACGCAAACTAAAAATTTCTGCAAACGATGCCAAACGCTTGTATTTAGCCTACCACGAAGGTCATACGGGGTATTTACGCAAAACCTTTATGCGCAAACCTTGGCTAATTCACTATGCCGAAAAAGTAGCAGCAACATCGACTCAATTTCAGGCTCAATTAACCACTTGCAAATTGCAAACCGGTTAACCCTGTTTTTTTGCTATACTCTCAGCGGTTTTGTAATGGCTTCCTTCTTCAACCCTTTCTATTAACCCATACCCTCTAAAAAGGAGAATTTTAATGAAATTAACGCATTCATTGCTGGCTCTAGCCGCTAGTAGCTGGTTAAGTACAGCACTCATTACCCCGGCTTTTGCAACCCCAGCCGATGATAACAAAGCTCAAAGCACGAGTTTTCTGGCAGCTAACGGTAAAAAAGCCAATATCAAAACCACAGCTAGCGGCTTACAATACGAGGTGTTAACACCAGGTACAGGTGCAAAATCGCCTGCAGCAACTGATCACGTCACAGTGCATTACACAGGCACGACGATTGATGGCAAAGAATTCGATAGCTCTTATAAGCACGGTGGTCAACCTGTCACCTTCCCTCTCAACGGCGTGATTCCAGGCTGGACCGAAGGCGTGCAATTAATGACAGAAGGCGCTAAATATCGTTTTTATATCCCGTCTGAATTGGCTTATGGCGAACAAGGCGCAGGTGGCGTAATCGGGCCTAACCAAGCGCTCATCTTTGATGTCGAGTTAGTTAAAATTCAATAACGCAAATGCTAGTTTGTTGGGTTATTGTCGTTGCAAAATCTGACCCCCACATAACCCAACAATATCAGTAGGGCTTATAGCTTAACATGTCTCATTATTCCTTATTCGCCAGCACACCTAAAGCGCTGGAATCCTTACTTGTCGATGAATTAACCGCGCTAGGCGCAAAATCTATTAAAGCCACTGTTGCCGGTGTTGCCTTTTCCGGCAATTTAGACGTAGTTTATAAAACCTGTTTATGGTCAAGAATCGCCAGCCGCGTTTATTTGGTCTTACATCGATTCCAGGTCAACAACCAAGATGACCTTTACCGTGGCGTACAAGCGATTGATTGGTTTTTACACATGACACCTAACAATAGCTTAGCGGTCAGTTTTACCGCTAAGCATTCGCGTGTGTTTGATAATACACATTATGCGGCGTTAAGAGCCAAAGATGCGATTGTCGATCAATGTCGTGCACGCTTTCAAACTCGCCCTAACATTGACACCGAACGTCCCGATATACGCGTACATGTCCACATTCAAGGCGAACAGGGTGAAGTGAGCTTAGATTTATCGGGCGCTAGCTTACACCAGCGCGGTTATCGCGATATTACCTTAGCCGCGCCTATAAAAGAAAATTTAGCCGCTGCACTGTTATTGCGCAGTGGCTGGCCTAAAATCGCTGCTAACGGCGGTACATTATTAGACCCTATGTGCGGCTCTGGGACATTGTTATTGGAAGCCGCGATGATCGCTGCGGATTACGCACCCGGCTTATTACGCGATTATTTTGGTTTTTTAGCCTGGAAACAGCATAACCCAGCGCAATGGCGCGCAATACGTGATGCAGCCGAGCAGCGTAAACAACTTGGCTTAACGCGATTACCCATTATTGTAGGCTTCGATCAAGATAAAACAGCAATTAACGCCTGTCATCGTCATATTGCCAACGCCGGTTTACAAGCCTATATCCATGTCGAACGCCGCGCGTTAACCGATGCTAAGCCCGCTTTAAGCTGGTCGCCTGGTCTCATTATGTGTAACCCACCGTATGGTGAGCGCTTAGGCAATCCTGAAACAGCCGCCGAACTCTATAAATCGATTGGCGAGGTGTTAAAAGAACGTTTCTTAAATTGGCAAGCGAGTTTTATTATCAGTGATCCTGAATTGGGGTTCCGCCTAGGCATTCGCTCCCAAAAACCAGTCACATTTTATAACGGTGCATTAGAATGCAAACTCTTACGCTTATCGATTTTAGAAGCGAATTTTTTTGTTCCTAAAGCCAAATCAGAGCAAGAGCGCATACAACAGATAGAAACCGCCAGCGAGCAAGTCGTTAGTGATACCGGTATTGAGATGTTTGTTAACCGGGTGAAAAAAAATCTCACTAAGTTAGAAAAATGGGCTAAACAACACGAGATTACTTGCTATCGAGTTTATGACGCCGATTTGCCTGAGTATTGCGTAGCTATAGACCTCTATCAAGGTGAGCAAACTTGGTTAAACGTACAAGAATACGAGCCGCCTAAAACAATTGATGCACGCAAAGCAGACCAGCGTCTCGCGAGTATCATGGCCGAATTGCCTACACTTTTTGGCATTGCTAAAGAACACGTCGTACTAAAAATTCGCCGCCGTCAACGCCAAACCGAACAGTACGAAAAATTAGCCGATGCCAAACATTTCATCAATATACAAGAAGGTGGCTGTCATTTTTTGGTTAACTTTACCGATTACTTAGATACGGGCATCTTTTTAGATCACAGACCAATGCGTTTGTTAATTCAACGCCAAGCGCAAGGTAAACATTTTTTAAACTTATTTGCTTATACTGGCACAGCTAGCGTACACGCAGCCGTTGGTGGCGCACTATCCACGACGACGGTAGATATGTCTAACACGTATTTAAGCTGGGCGAAAAATAATATGCATTTAAATGTCGCCGAGGGACAGCACGATTTTATCCAGGCAGATTGTCTGGAGTGGCTAGCGCAACAAAGCTCGCAAACCTATAGCAAACGCTTTGATTTAATCTTTCTTGACCCACCGACTTTTTCTAATTCTAAGCGTATGCAAGACGCGTTTGACGTGCAAACCCATCATGTAGAATTGATTAAGCAAGCGGTGAGTTTATTAACCGAACACGGTGTACTGTATTTTTCTACCAACTTTAGGCGCTTTCAGCTCGATGAACAGCATTTATCAGGCTTAACTATCACAGATATTAGTAAAAAAACCGTACCGTTGGATTTTGCGCGCACGCCTAAAATTCATTATTGTTGGAGAATCACACGACATGCGTAGAGTACATATTTTGGTCTCAGGACGCGTACAAGGCGTGTTCTTTAGAAAAGCCACCCAACAACAAGCCAAACGGCTGGGAGTATTAGGCTCGGTTAAAAATCTACCTGATGGACGCGTAGACATTATCGCAGAAGCCGAGGCAGCAACATTAGAGGCATTTATCGCTTGGTGTCATAAAGGTCCCGTCGCAGCGCGCGTTGACGATGTGCAACTCACCGAACTCGCGATAACGACACCTCTTAACGGATTTGACATTCAATAAAACCCTGAACCGGTATCCTTATGGAACTTATTATTATCTTAAAAGCATTTATCTTAGGTGTGGTCGAAGGCTTTACCGAGTTTTTACCCGTATCAAGCACTGGGCATTTAATCTTAACTGGCGATTTATTGCATTTTAACGATGAAAAAGGCAAAGTTTTTGAAATTGTAATTCAAATGGGTGCGATTATGGCGGTATGCTTTGAATACCGTACTAAAATTGCCCAAGTCATTTTAGGATTGCCCACACAAAAAAGCGCGCAAAAATTCACGCTAAACTTAGCGATAGCGTTTATCCCTCTTGCCGTATTAGGGCTATTATTCGGAGATTTCATAACTGATGTGTTATTTAAACCTGTGCCCGTGGCTTTAGCTTTTATCATAGGCGCATTCGTGATTATCTGGGCTGAAAAACGCAACCACACGATTCGTATTCACGAAGTCGATGATTTAACAGCGATTGATGCGTTAAAACTGGGCTTAGCGCAAGCGTTTGCGTTGATTCCAGGCACGTCACGCTCGGGCGCTACGATTATCGGCGGCTTGTTATTCGGCTTATCACGCAAAGCCGCGACCGAATTTTCGTTTTTTCTTGCGATTCCAACCTTAACGATTGCGAGCTTATATAAGCTTTATAAGCATCGCGAATTGCTATCGCTAGCGACCGATTCGGTTTATTTCGCAGTCGGTTTAGCAGCGGCATTTATCAGCGCCTTACTCGCCATTAAAGCGTTATTACAATACATTAGCCGCCATGACTTTATTGTTTTTGCTTGGTATAGAATCGCTTTTGGTATCGTAGTGCTCGCCACTGCATATTCAGGCGTGGTCGACTGGACGGTCGATTAATCGCATGTCAGCGCTTAAACAAGCCGTCGTAGCATCATTAAGCGATTATCCTTGTGCAAAACGCGTACTGATTGCATATAGCGGCGGCTTAGATTCGCATGTGTTATTACATGTGTGTTCTAGCATTGATGCATTAAAAACCAAATTACACGCTGTTTATGTGCATCATGGCCTATTAGCTGAAGCCGATGCTTGGGCTGGACATTGCCAGCAAACCGCAATGAATTTAGGCGTGCCTTGCCAAATTATCCATGTTAACGCCCATGCAAAATCGGGTGAAAGCCCTGAAGAAGCCGCGCGTAATGCTCGCTATACTGCGTTAAAAACTTTATTAAGCCCTGGCGATTTAATTCTGCTCGCTCAGCACCAAGAAGACCAAATGGAAACCGTGTTATTACAACTGTTTCGCGGCGCAGGTTTACGAGGCTTAGCGGGTATGCCAAGCCATTCATCTTTTGGCCTAGGCATCATGCTTAGACCTTTTTTGTTTACTTCAAAACAAGTTTTAACCGATTATGCCAACGCGCAATCATTAGACTGGATAGAAGACCCTAGTAATTTAGACAATCGGTTTACGCGTAATTTTATCCGCAACCAAGTAACACCCCTGCTCAAACAGCAATGGCCGCAACTCGATAAAACATTAGCCCGTACTGCTAGACATTGTGCAGAAGCGGAGCAATTGTTAGCCGAGCAAGCCGAGCAGTTGTTATCAACGATAGACTCAGATAATAATCATTTATCGATTATTGAGTTAACCAAGCTATCGTTTATCAAGCAAAAATTGGTGCTTAGGCATTGGCTACAACAATTTATGACAAAACTCCCTAGTGAGCAACAGCTGATACAGTTATTGAACGCTATCACTGAGGCCAAGCCTGATAGCCAACCTGCGCTGCAACTTTCTGCGCATGTATTTAAGCGATATAGGAACAGGCTATATTGTTTGCCAGCAACACCTTTGCACTCGTATTTACCTAAACGCTGGCACCAAACCGACCGGGTCTTAGTTATATCAAATCAACATAGCATAACCGCTATTAAGGCGAATTCAGGAATTCTGCAATCAGTATGGCAAGACGCTATCATCGACGTAAGATTAAGACAAGGCGGCGAAAAAATTCAGCTACCGTATCGGCAAGGCAGCCATAGCTTGAAAAAGCTGTTTCAGGAGGCGGGAGTTCCCATCTGGGAAAGAGAGACGATACCGTTAATTTATTTAAACGGCTGCTTAGCGGCGATTGGCAGCCTATGGATTGATGCTAAGTTCTTTTGCCAAAATAACGATTGCGTGCAAATAACCATGCACTATCATTCAACCCATTAGGCCAAAAGCCCTATATCGATATTATATTTTGCTAACATTTGTTTTCTCAGCAGCGCGGCTTGCTCGTCGGCAACACCTTTATAGGCCACGATGCCGCTGGTTTTCTTTGCGATTACAACTTCTAACACAATAGTTCCCGTAACAAAATGCTTCTCTTCGGAAAACGCATAGACTAAAGACAAATCGCAAATATTATTGATGAGCCTTGGGATGCCTCCCGAATAATAATAAACAACAGCACAGGCTAATTCATCAAACAACGACTCAGAACCACCGGCAACAACAACTCTATGTTTAATATACTGTTGAGTCTGCTCAAAATCCATTGGCATTAAGTGGTATTCTGCTGAAATGCGTTGCGCAAACTGAACTAACTCTGGACTATTCAATTTATCGACCAACTCAGGTTGACCCGCTAATACCAGCTGTAACAAGATGTCTTGACCGACATTAATATTCGACAACAAACGCAGTTCTTCTAACGTTTGCAAATCCATGTTTTGCGCTTCATCAACAATTAATATAACACGCTTATTTTGCCGTTGTTGATACTTCAAAAACTCAACAAACGCTTGATAGCGACCAGCTTTATCTTGAGCTGAGCAACTAACATTAAATGCTGCTAACACCCAGGTCAGTAAATCACCAAAACTGCTATGCGTGTTGGTAATCAAACCGACTTCACATTGTTTCGGTAAACTCGACAACACTTTACGAATTAACGTGGTTTTACCCGCACCAATTTCTCCTGTAACAACCGTAAACCCAGCTTGGCTGAGTAAGCCGTATTTCAAGATAATCCAAGCCTTTTTATGACCGGGACTTAAATAGAGAAAGTCTGGATCGGGTACGAGTGAAAAAGGTGTTTTATTAAAGCCAAAAAAAGCGTTATACATTAGTTTTAATAATATCCCTGATGTTCTGGTAAATGCTCTGATTTATTTAACACCATACCCAACAGTTTGGTATTTGATAATAATTGCAACGTCTTCTTTAATTCATCTGGCTTGCTAGCACCCTCTTCGACGACTAATAACGCAGCATCATAATATTCCATCGCGGCAATGACATCATCAATTAATAAAACCGGCGGCATATCAAAAATAACAATTCTCGAAGCATAGCGTTGTTTAATATCAGCAATAAGTTGCTTCATCTTTGGTGCAGATATAATATCGGATGTCGCTTTGGTTTGGCCTTTACCCGGTAAAACCACTAAACGTTCAACACCGGGATTAACCAAAATTTTACTTAATGGCACATCAGACTGAATATAATCCAAGATGCCATATTCAGTATCCATATCAAAATACCAATGCAGCTTAGGATAGCGTAAATCAAAATCGACTAATAAAACGGTTTGATTGACTTCCATCGCCATAGAAATCGCTAAATTCACCGCAATCATCGATTTTCCCGCGCCTTTGCTAGACGAGGTAACCGCAAAGCTATTCCAATTATTGGTGCGTAACTGCTTTAGTACGCGCGTCCTAAGCATACGAAACAAATCGGCCATAGGATTGTATTTTTGTAACGCGACGACGCGACGCTCATTCAATATATCGTTATTGGGAACAATAACTTTTGTTTGCGTATAAACAAAACTATCTACCGTTTTATCGGCTTGTGGCAGAGACTCTGGCGCTGTCTCTAAAAGCTCAATCTCATCATTTTGCACTCTAGCAATTGCTTTTTCTAAAAAATCCACAGCGGCTCCTAGGTTTTATAGCCATTCTAATTGCTGCCAAACTTTATAAAACAATGTATCTAACGGCATATAGAAGATATGAACGGCAATGACGGTTAACACGATTAAAACACTAACGGCAAACCAAAATTGTAGCCAATGTCTACGTGTTCTGTCCAAATCGGCTTGAATAGGGATATATGGAATAACAATTAACGGCTCTAAACCGGTATGAAAGGATAACGCTTTCGCCCCCCTAATCGTGCTATTCAGCATCTCAACCAAAAAACCCGTACCTAAACCACCACCAACGGAAAATGCAAAACCTAGAAAGAGTAATTTCATTCTATTGCGCTTGATAGGCTTACTCGGTAGCTGTGGCGGCTCTATTAAGGAAAAACTTTCGGCTTTTTGCTCTTCTTCTAAAGACTGCGAGAGCTGTGCCTGTAATTGCTTACCTTTTAATTCCTGATACTTAGCTTTATTACTGTCTAAATCACGCATTAACTCAAAGTAACCGCGCTCGACTTGGTGACTTTTGGCAACATTTTCTTCTAACACATGCAGCTTCTGCTGAATTCCCGTTCGTTGTGTTTTGATGCTTTCCAGCTCAATTTGCGCAATATCTAATTCGCTTTTTAGCTGTAAATACACCGGATTGTTAATGCCTTGACTCGTAGATGCCGTGTTTTCAGCCGTGGCTTTAGCAGCAGAACTTTTTTCCAATTCAGCAACACGCTTAGTTTGTTTTTTAACATCAGGATGATTATCAGAGTACTTTTTCTTAAGCTCTAATAATTCACGCTTTGCCTCGACCAGTTCGGTACTATCATTAGGTGATGACTTGTTGTTTTTTAATATTTCAATTTGTCTGCGTATTTGCAACACATCAGGGTGTGACGGCGAGTATTTACTCAATAGGCTTGATTCAGTCGCTTGTAATTCCTCAATAGAACCACCTATTGTACCTTTACCATCATTTCTTAGCGCCGGTGCCGCTACAAGTGTCGGGCCTGCGGCTAACATTTGTGCATTTAAGCCAATCCGCCGCTCTGACAACATTCTTTCTTTTAAATCTAACTGTTGTAACTCAGTCTCTAAACGATTAATTGCAGATAAATTGACAGGTAATAATTCAGGTAAACTGGAGCTGTATTTTTGCTTGTATTCCGCTATAGCGGTCTCAATTTTCTGAATCTCATTTTTTAGTTTATCAACTTCTTCGGCTAAAAAAGCCGTGGTTTCCTCGGCTCGTTGAGTTCTTGCTCTAACATTTTCATCCAAAAACAATGTCACTAATTCATTGGTAACTTTTTGAGCGACATCTGGGCGCCTATCAGACCAACTGATATTAAATGCAATCGCTGCTTTATTATTTTTACCTTGATTGACTAAATTAGCATTAACCATGCCAATATGTGTATTTTCTTTAAATAACTCAACTAATTCATAAGTTGCCAACTTTTTTTTCTGATCTTGATAGAGATTATATTTCTCCATGATTTTGCCAATATTGACAACCGTCATTATTTTTTGCTCGATAAGTTTAATACGCTCATCGGCATAACTGGTCACTGTTGATTTGATTAAATCAGTGGGAATATGTTGTTGCTCAATTAAAATTGTCGCCTGCGATTCATAAACCGGTGGCAATAACATAATGACTACAGTGCTAATTATTAATAGCACTAAAAAAGGTCCTGCGATAATAAATTTACGCCGTCTAATAATGTTTATGTAATCTTTAAGTGTTTTAACGTCTTCCATTTATTTACCTTGACAACTTATAACCCATCCAATCGAAATTAATAGTTAACATAATTAAATTAGAATCTGCAGTGAAAGTTTTTTCCTGCTGACGATAACGGTATGATAGCTCGGCATTTATCTCTGGCGTAACAGCCCAATTCAATGATGGCTTAATTTGAAAATTATTACGACTAAGATTAGCGGCATCGGCAGAGCTATTGGCAGCACCTACTGTGCTGGTAATTTTATAACTCACGTCAAGACCCGCATTTAGACGTTTACTAAACTTATAACTTCCATTCCATGAAAAATGCGCTTGCTGACGCAAGCGCCCTTGACCTGAAGGCGCTAACGATTGCCCCAAAGACAGCGTTGACAAATAAAATTCATCACGATAGCTCAGCTCTAAATCACCCAAAAAACCGACACTTTGAGCTGTATCAGCAATATTCACACCATCATTGATGGTTACCTCTGAAACTCGCCCGCCAATCGTACCCGCTACGCTCCAAAGTTTAGAAATTTTATAATTTGAAGTAACGTTGAGCCCATAGCTATCCGTTGTAGAACTTGCGACACCTTCAAACTGATTATTACTATAAAAAACACTAATGCCTTGGCTAAATGTAGGTCTCCATTGTCGTTGCCAACCTAAATTAACACTTTTACCTTTGTTGCTGCTAAATGTTGCAGAGTATTCAGTTTCATAATAATTAAAGCCTAAATTCAAACTATCAGTGGGGCTTACTAAATAAGTGAATTGAGGGGCTAGCGACCAATTTGTTCTGCTAGCAGCACTAGAAAAATCCCCCGTTTCTAATACCGCAAAATTACGACTTAATTTATCAGAGTAACTTCCATTTAATTGCCATCTTGTTCTAGCTGTACGGTAACTTAAGTTAGCGCCATAATCTTGAGGTTCATAATCAAGCCTTTCAACATCAGGGTAACGCTGCAATCCATAGCTAGCATGAAAACTTGCATCGAGGTTTTGATCTCGTCTTATGAAATCTAATCTTGGCGTTAGCAAATATTCAAAAGAGCCTACTCGTTCTTCGCGCATGGTGACATTATCATCATAGCCTAAGACCTGTTTTATATCAGAACTTACTTCCCATTCCGCTGCCTTTAAATTAAAGTTTATCAATAAGCAACTAATGCCCAAAAAAACCAATCTTGTTAAAAAATAACGAGCTGTCATTTCTTTTAACATTAAGCTATGGAACAATAACTACATCGCCACTTTGTAAGGGAATATTGCTTTCTAACCCTTCGCCATCTTCTACATCGTTATAATCAAATTTTATCGCTTTAGTTTTATTATTTTCGGAGCGCAAAATTAACACGCTACCTGTTTTAGCAAAGGTGGTAAAACCGCCTGCTAACCCTAGTATTTGCGTGATATTAAGCGGTTGATATACTCCACGCGTTTAAGAATTCGGTTTTTCAGCAAACAACTGAAAGCGTAA
>CAWUNX010000016.1:0-21019 GCA_963923905.1 uncultured Methylocucumis sp. | reverse complement strand
GCTCTCAAAATCCGTTTGAAACGCTTCGGATGGTTTTTTCAGGGTGAGTAGTTACGCCCGGACAAACAACTCTCTAAGAAACAACGACCAGAATTCCGTTTGTAGTTGAGTTGCTTGATGTTCAACATCTATGAATTTTATATTGGACGTGTAATGCTTGTTTAACGTCTTTTAATTCATCCACAATCGTACCGTATACGAGCCTTCTCAAGGTCATTTCCTGAAAAGCATTACTTACCAAGCCAGAACTGCTAAAAAATATGCTTTCAAAAGATGTTTTAGTTACACAGTAGGCTTGGAACTCCATCCCGCCCGCTCTAAATGACATACGTTCGTTTGCATTTCTCACTAAGTCATCAGCGATTTTCACTTCATTAGCATTATTTTGAGATTTAGAAATATATTCTTCTAACGGTCTATAGTAGCGGTTAAAAAAGTCCCTTACCGTACTCCCAAGTACCAAATGAACCGAAATTGGCATTTGTGAGTACATGCGAAAGTGCTGCTTTAAGGTAGGAAAATTTGTTTCGATAAGAGTTTTATAATTTTCCAGAAATGCCGTGTACAGCCATAGCAGATAGTCCTTGGCATCATCGTCCGAGATTGGATAACCTCTCATCGAACCGGCTTTGATCTTTTTCTCGCTGTCAAATAATGGACTGTCAATTGTCTTAGTTGGAAAAAGCCAATTTATTGCTCTCGCTAGCGATTTCTCCAGTTTCTCAAGTTCAACATAGCGGGCATTAAACCTTGGTAGACAACCAGAATTCAGCGACTCATCAATTGCATCCAGTATTCGCTTCTCGTCTCCTGCTGTAAAATCTTCGGAAGAATAGCTGAAGCCTCCATACCACGTTTCCTTGATTTCACCGCTTTTTCTCTTTTCCAAAATTAGCTCATCTCTGTAATGTCTGAATAGCTTTTCGCGTAACAATGCTTTTAGGATTGCGTCGAGCTTAAGCGGGTATAGAATTGACAGACCATCAACATTAAGCAATTCTTTGAAGATTGCTTTGTTTTGTATAACAGTTTCGGCAATAAATTCCACAAGCATCTCATGACAATTTGATTCGTTAAGACGGCCCTCTTTTATGATTGTTTCTAGCTTAGGCAGCAATTCGCCTTCAATAACGTATCTGGTGACATCAATACCATCTCGAACACCCCAATTCCAAGGGTTACCCCTTAAGTGAAGCTGCACAGCTCCCTCAAGATAGGCAAGATTCGATTCCTGCCGAGTACCCCATCGCAATTTTTGTACAGGTATAAAGTGGACATCGTCATCCGTTTCATTTATTGGTCGAAAGCTATAAGCACCTAACCCTCTTACAAAACTGAAAGGATTTGACCCCAAACCAAAAAAGAGCAACTCGCCGATGAAGCCAATCCGGCCTTCTGTCTGAGGATTAAACGTTTCGCGTAGCGCAGGAAAATGTTGTTCGATAAGTGATGTGTAAAAGTGAAGATAGCGGGTGGCGTTTTCTCTTACCTCGCTATCAATAACCATTTTGTGTTCTCTTGTAGCCAACCGATAGTAGAGCGTGAAAACATCGGCTCGAACGCCATGTCCGGTTAATTTCTCGAACTCCTCCGCTAGTCTTTGTGGCGACATTGTATTGAACCGAATCCCCTTAAATGCAATGATGTAATCTCTAAGTTGCTGGAAATAAAAGCCAACTGCCGATATACCCGTCTCGCTTTGGCTGCGTGACAGTATTCCGTACTCGAATAGTTCGCCCATAATGGGTTGGTTAACCGTCAAGTTAAGCGCAGTGCGAATTTCGTCTTCATCTAATCTATCAACGTTGTGTTGATAAAGAAGCTTGGCGATTGCTTTCAATGTCTCTTCCGCTTGTCGTTCATCTGCTGTCCGCCTAATGGAACGATGAAAGTAGGTTTCAAAAAATTCAGCCGAGCTAAAGGTTAGGTGTTCAAGATTTGAGTTCTTGGCAACATCAAAGAAAACTCTCAGCAAAAATGGATTGCTGCGAGCCTCGTCAAGCACTTCGCCTTCGAAAAGGCCAAAAAATTGATACACTTCACGGTATTTATCGATCACAGAATGATATTCCCGCTCTGAGAACGCTCCAGCCTCAACTTTCTTCGTCAATAAATCGGTTTTTGTGGAGTTACCGCGCACGGAAATGAATTTTTCGACCGCCGATGTTTTGCAACTGGCAATAATCTTGATATTGTTGTTTTCGGCTGCGCTCAATAACGAGCCTAAATGGTTTTCGCGGGATGGATACATCCACTCGTCTATGGCATCTATAATGATGGTGAGCTTTCCATTTCCCGCCAGCCTTGCCATGCGCTTTACAACTTGAATAGGTAGGTCAGAGCCGTTGAATGTCCATGCAAATTCTGCTGTTATGGCTTCGAGAATTCCAGCTTCAAGTGCGCTGCCATTAAAGAACAGTACTGGGTTTCCAGCATTAAGCATGGTGTCAGCAAGCCAACACATTTCGCAGGTTTTACCAAAACCAGATTCTCCCGTCAGAAGTAGCCCTGGTAACTGCAAACTGTAAAATTCTTCAATATCTTTCTGGATTGCGCTTCTTGGAACGTGCAACTCAGGCATATACTTCTTTCCATCGCTCAGCGTTCCCTTGACCATCCGTAATTCACCAGCAACTTGCGGACGGCAGAAAGCAACCAGATTAGCCGGATTCAGGGCAAGGAAAAGCGACTGGGCTTCTAAAATATCCTCGTCCGGTAATGTCGCTTCGAATCCCTTGATCTTAATTTCCTTTGGGTCGATTTGATCCTTCTTATCTGATACAGAATCGTAAAGTCGGTATTCTATCCCGTTCGTTACAACGGCATAGGGTGCTATTGGATGAACAAGACGAGCGTAGGATATGGCTTGATCTCTGTCATCATTAGTCAGCTCAAGACCATCCGCTTTAGTTTCGACGATCAGAAGATTTCGGCCATTCCGCTGAACCAGAATGTCCAAACGGCCGCCAACACTGTCTCTTTTCCTTGATTTAGCCTCTCCGACAACAACGGACTGGCGACCAATCTTCAAAGAAAACGAACGTTCAAGCTGAATCTCTTGTAGTGATACCCCTGTCTGTTGAAGCCAAGGAAGAACATATTTAACTTTTATCTCTTCTTCAGTCATGATGCTTAATTTCTCCCAAGAATAACTGTTCCTTATCATCAATATAGAATCTACTGAGTACCCCTACCATCAACTAGTCGCTACTGAATGCAAATACGCCGGTAATTAACATGGCTGGCTTGTCTGACGTCACCCCGCCAGTTTTGCACTCGCCAACCGATTCAAACTAATACCTTGCTCTGCTGCTTGCATCGCTAAGGCGCGATGGACTTCTGGTGGTATCCTAACCCGGAATTCGCCGCTGTAATGTTTCTCTGCTAGCGGCTCAGGGATCGGCTCGCCGCTGGCTTGCATATCGGCTACGGCTTCGGCGACCATTTGCCGGATACCGGTCAATGCGGCCTCTTGAGTCGGCGCTAACCAAGATAATGAGGGAAATTCAGTACACAGTCCGATGTGCTCGTTATCTTCCGGCGACCAGGTAAGACGGTAGGTGTAATGGTCAATGCTCATTGTTGCGCTCCTTCAATTTGTCGATGGCTAACAGGACTTGCCTAACCTGATAAGCCTTGGCTTTACCTTTGTCATTTTGGATATTTACGCGAGGATCACCGGGCCAAGGGGTTTTGAATAGTGTATGACTAGTACCGGATTGCCGTGGCTTCCCAAAGAATTCTTCACAAATTTTGAGCAAGTCTGAATAGCGAACATTGGACGGTTCGCGCCGCATTTGATCGAGAATTTTCCCGGAATAAGTCATATTAAAATGGTATCAATAGTGGAACCACCAGGTCAAATAGCGTGTAACTTACGCATATTTTTCTAGCAAGCTTGAATGCAAAGCCCAAATTATCAACGCTACTTATTTTTCAGCGATGTAATCAGCGACCACGCTAAACCAAACTTAGCCAAATATTTGCGTAATCTATCAGCATCGTTAGCGCTATCGCGTTGACTGCGTGATACTGCAAACAATTTGCGCCCGGCGTCAGATAAGCTGTTGCTGGTTAGGCATACCTCAATAACGGCATTAAGCTGTAAGCGGTCAAATAAATCTAACTCGTTAAGCTGTTGTTCGGTAAGCAAGCGGTTGAGTTGACTCGCTGGTGTTGGTTGATTGACTTGCCAAAGCCGTTGTAAGCGTTGAATTTCATCATTAACTTGGCGAGCAGCGATACGTCCGCCTTCTGCTAAGGTTGTCATGCGCATAACAGAGGCTGATAAATCGCGAAAATTACCCGGCCAGCGGGCATCAGGCGAGGTGGCAAACGCGAGATAGCGTTGTTTGGCTTCTTTATTAAAACTGACGTTATGGCCTAATTCTACAGCTTGTTGTGCCAGTAAATAATCTAAATTTGGCTCAATATCTTCTGGGCGCTCAGCTAAGCCAGGTAGTAGATATGACCACAAATTAATCCGTGCATATAGATCTTCCCTAAAACGACCGGCGTTAACGTCATTGCGTAAATCGCGATGCGTACCGGTAATTAATTGAAAATCGCTGCCAGTTTCTACATCGCTGCCGATAGGGTAAAACGTTTTTTCTTCTATCGCTTTTAGCAACATGGCTTGCTCGTCTAAACCCAATTCACCGATTTCATCTAAAAATAAAAGCCCTTTATTAGCGCTTTTGAGCAAGCCCGGTCTATCGGCTAATGCACCCGTAAATGCACCTTTGACATGGCCGAATAGTGCTGAAGCTGCGCCGTCGCCTCGCAACGTGGCACAATTGACTTCGACAAATCGTCCGATTAGTTGGTGGCGCGCCTTTTTCAATTCATAAACACGACGCGCTAAAAACGATTTGCCTGCACCTGTCGGTCCCATAAACAGCATAGGCGCTTTCGAGCGTATCGCAACCCGCTCAACTTCATTGATTAACTGATTAAACGCGGTGTTACGCGTGGCAATATTTGATTTTAGTAGGCGAATCGCTTCATCATGGGCGCGAGCAAAGCGTTGTGCAATCGCATCATAACGGCTTAAATCTAAGTCAGTTAGCGTATAACTACCCGGGTTATTGAGTTCTTTTTTACGCGGTGGTGTGGTTTGAAGTAATAATGCTGGAATATATCGGGCTTCTACCATTAAAAACCAGCAAATTTGTGCCACATGCGTACCTGTTGTGATATGCACCCAATACTCGTTATGCTCGGTATCGAAAGGGAACGTTTGTGCAAAATCGAATAACGCCGCATACATATCGCCAAAATCCCAAGGGTCACGCAGGTTAAACAGTATGGGTTGTACAACTGTTTCTGGCGATACACTGGCAATGTCGGCTTTGACTTGTTCTACTAAACGTAAGCTGCGCGCATCATGTAGCAACACTAAGGTGTTAACGATTAGATTTTCATGTCGAGTAATATCGACTGTTGGCCGCCAACGCTCCCAGCGTGAGTCATTCCAACCGGCGTCTAATTGCGTCCCTAAAAAGCCTATGATGGTGAGTTTTTTCATTTAACGCGGTTAGCGCTATTTGACTAACGCTACTGGATAGTTTGGATGCAACGGATTCACTGTTAAGATTTGCAAACGTGGGTTAACAACTAAATCCATTGCTTCCATCGGAATAACACCCAGCAAAGGCTCATTTCCTAGCACTACAGCTTCGGTGACATAGCTGCGGTTTGCAAAAGCTATTTCAATCGGGGCAATTTTGGGTACTTTACGTTGATACCCATCCGCTAATGTTACTACTTGCTTGGAGACTTCAGTGGTATCAAAGCCTAATTGCACAGCAATCTCTTCTGTGACACATAAAAAAGTTGCGCCGGTATTAACTAATACATTAATTTCTATTTCTTGTTTATTGAAAAGGTTGGTTAATTTCAGAGTTGCGTAAGTTAAGCCCACAGTAATATCCTTTGCTGCCTAAGAGATAGGGTTAATTTTATAGCGCACTTTCATCGCTTAGTTTTTACAAACAACCATACAATTAACGCTAATCCATTTTAATCATAAGGCATTCGTTATGCGCACTGTTTTTACCGCATTCACACTCTCTTGGGCTTTAGTCTGTCCTGCTATTGCTGCAACAGAAAGCGCTGTGACACAAGAAATTAAGCAATTATTAGCGCGTTTAGAGGCTTCGGGATGTGAATTTAACCGCAATGGCAGTTGGCATAGCGCGGTAGAAGCGAAAACACATTTATTGCGTAAATTAGACTATTTACAAGAAAAAACGCCGCTGACATCTACAGAGCAATTTATTACGTTAGCAGCAACAGCAAGTAGCATGACAGGGCAAGCGTATCAAGTGCGTTGCGCGGGGGCTGAATCGCTAGCGAGTGCGGCTTGGTTGGGCAAGGCCTTAACGGCGCTACGAGAGCAAAAATAAGTTAACTATGGGTGTGAAAATGACCGTGGCTATGGCTATGTTGCACAAGTGCGAGTTTGACCGGTACTAGGTTTACCATACTATGTCTGACGCCGGTTTCTGCGGCGACTTTCGACGCAAAGTCGCGGATATGCTGAGTTAAGCCGCGTAAAAATAAGGTTTCTATACAATCGTCGTGATCTAAATGCACATGCATGGAGGAAACGACTAAATCGTGTGCCTCATGCTGTAGGTTGGTTAATCGCTCGGCAAGATTGCGCTCATGATGGTTGTAAACATACGACAGCGTGGCAACACTGTATACCGCTTGATTTTCTGCTAGGCGTTTAGATTCAATTTCCTTGCGCAATAAATCACGCACAGCTTCAGAGCGATTTGAGTAGCCTTTGGCTTCTATAAATTGGTCAAATTCGGCAGCTAATTCGTCGCTTAGCGATATGGTGAAACGCTCCACAAGGTTTCCTTATGTTTTTCGGTTAGTGAGTCATAGGCGGTTTTGCGCTAAAACCGCCTTTAAAATCATAAGCTATGCATGTTGTAGTCTATTCTACGGACTTTATCATTCTCGCGTTTGTCGGTTCTTTCTTTTAACTTAGCTGTTTCAAGTTGTCGTTGTTGATACCAGCCGGCAATCATTTGCTCCCACGTCTCATATTTAGCATATTCTTGGTCGCCAGCCGCCTTACGTTTGGTGAAAATGTCTTTGCCTATAGCGATTAAATCAGCAGGTTTTTTGCCATCGACGGCTTTTAAAAATTCGTCGTTGTTTCTAATGTCGTCCCGAACCATCCAAAACGCGATTTCAAATTGTAGCCGTTCGGCTTCGGGTAAGCGCTCTTTGATAAATGATACGGACTTGTTAACGGTTTTTAAACTTCTGGCGTTGATTTTAGTGCCGCTGCCGCAGCTTATCATGAAGGCTAAACAGATAAGAACTAGATATTTCACAGTGTTTCTCGCAGGTTTTTATTATTGGTGACGGTTTAAGGTCGTAAATTATCTTATAAAGATTATGAGGGGTTCAATTTTTTGAGCATTAACCGTTTCTTTTTACTGTATTAACAGGCTTTGTCAATGGCTAGGCGAGCGAGAGTGGAACAGCGGTACTAAGGTTCATACCAATTAGGCTACTCTGTCTTCTGGTGGTAAGCCTGAAAAATAGGCGGCAATATTGGCTAATACACGCTGCCCCATAGCGACGCGTGTTTCTTCAGTCGCGCTACCAATATGGGGTAATAAAGCGATATTGCTTAAGCGTAACAAACCTGGATGTAGCTTAGGCTCGCCTTCAAACACATCTAAGCCGGCACCGGCTATCCAGCCTTGGGTTAAGGCTTTGATTAACGCGTCGCTATCGACAACATCACCACGCGCCGTGTTGATTAAGTGCGCGTTAGGTCGCATCAATTTTAAGCGTTGCTCATTCAGTAAATGTTTGGTCGCAGGGCTGCCAGGACAGTGTATCGATACGAAATGCGCTTCAGTCAGTAACTCTTCTACCGTGGCACAACGCTGTGCGTGTAATTCCTCGACAATGGCCGGATCTGGGTCGGATGGCACATTATAGATAATCTTCATGCCAAAACCATGATGGGCTTTTCTAGCCATGGCTTGCGCGATACGACCAAAACCGATTAAGCCTAAGGTTTTACCGGTAACTTTTTGGCCTAATAATTGAGTGGGCCCCCAGCCTTGCCATTGCCCCGATAAAATCATTCTTTCACCTTCGGCGGCGCGACGTGCTGACATCAGCAGTAATAACATGGCTATATCAGCGGTACAGTCTGTTAATACATGAGGTGTATTGGTAACAATCACGCCTTGCTGTTTAGCGGCATTGATGTTGATGTTGTTATAGCCTACACCAAAATTAGCAATAATTTTTACCCGGCGGTTTTCAACATTGATAATGTCTTCGGTAATCGCATCGGTAACAGTAGGTAGTAACGCATCTGCCGTTTGCATCGCTTGTTTTAACGCGTCTGCACTCATAGGCGCATCCGAGTCGTTTAATTGCACATCGTAGAGTTTGTGTAATTCGGCTTCGACTTCGGCAGGCCAACGGCGGGTAACAACGACTTTTACTTTGTTCATCTTAATGCACCTATGTTTATGCACCTAAGCGATAAAAATCGCTTAGGTTAACAGGAGACTTGAATTAAGCCTTAGCGGTTGAGCGGTAATACTCAATAGCCGCAGCAACACCACTGCCGGCTTGGATATTAAAACCACAATCTAACATCGCCATTTCGACGCCAGCGATAGCGCCTAGCATCGATACATCGTTCATATCGCCAATATGTCCGATACGGAAAACTTTGCCTGCAACTTCTGATAAGCCTGCGCCTAAAGAAATATTGTATTTTTTGAACGCGGTGCTAATAACATCTTTAGCATCTTTATCTTCAGGTACGACAATGGCTGAAACTGTGTTCGATTCAAAACCGGGTTGCGCACAAAGTTTTAAACCCCAAGCCGCGACAGCTTTACGCGTACCTTCAGCCAAACGATAATGTCGAGCATAAACATTGTCCATGCCTTCTTCTAATAGCAAATCTAAAGCTTTGCGTAAGCCATACAATAATGGCAAATTCGGCGTGTAAGGCGTGTAACCGTCTTTATTAGCATTCATTTGGTCTTTTAAATCCAAAAAGCAACGCGGATACGTTGAAGTTTGTACTGCCGCTAAGGCTTTTTGGCTAAAAGCTAAAATTGCGCCGCCGGCAGGTAACATAAAACCTTTTTGCGAACCGCTAATAGCTGCGTCTACGCCCCATTCATCTAAGCGAAAATCAATACTTGCTATAGAGCTTACGCCGTCTACGAATAAGAACGCTGGATGATTAACGCTATCTAGGACTTTACGCACACCTGCAATATCGCTAGTAACGCCAGTCGCCGTTTCGTTGTGCGTTGCTAATACGGCTTTGATTTTATGCTCAGTGTCTTCGCGTAACCGTTGTTCTAATCGGTCTAGCGGAATCCCTTTACCCCAAACTTCTTGATGGACTTCAACATCAAAGCCAAGACGTTTCGCCATTTCTGCCCATAAATGGCTGAATTGACCAAAGCGGAAAATAATGACTTTATCGCCTGGATTTAAGACATTAGTTAAAGCAATTTCCCAGCCGGCAGTGCCGGTTGCCGGAAAAATAAAGGTTTGTCCGGTTTCGGTGCCAAACACTTTTTTTAAGTCTTGCAAGATGGGTTTTAGCAGGTTTGGAAAAATAGGTGAACGATGGTCTTCCATCGGCACATGCATTGCGTTTAAAACCGCATCGGGTACGTTTGTAGGTCCTGGGATATATAGATGGTTGCGACCAGCCATGATTGCCTCTTAAAAATGGTTGATGGTTTTAGAAGAAGATTGCAGCCGAGAGGTGTCTGTGCTGAAGGTAAAACAGATAAGGCGGATTGGGTAAAATCCTAGACTGCATAATGCAAAGTATATTCAGCTTTATGTGATTAATAAAGCCAAAGCGAAAGTTAAGGATAATGACATAGCCAGACTCAATCGGCAAGAAATTACTGTTAAAAATTGACATTAAGTGGTTGGAAAGTAGAATGGTCGGTTTATTTTGCCTAGGCTGAGCCTGGGCTTGACTCGTTTGTTCATTTGTAATATGGAAAGCCTATGAGCCACACTTTATATACAGCGTCTGTTAACCGTGTACAACGCTGCGAATTAGCTGTTCCAGGTTCTAATCCTGATTTTTTTGAAAAAGCACTTAAAAGTGGCGTAGATTTTGTCTTTTTAGACCTTGAAGATGCGGTCGCACCCGATGATAAGCTGCGCGCGCGTAAAAATGTGATTGAAGCGATTAATGACATAGATTGGCATGGGCATGGTATTACCGTATCGGTTAGGATTAACGGTTTAGATACTCAATATATGGTGCGTGATGTTGTTGATTTAGTTGAACAATGCGGCGCTAAGCTCGATACGATTTTAATTCCTAAAGTCGGTGTGTATTCCGATGTTTACATGGTCGAGGCTATGTTAAATCAATTAGAAATGCAGCAAGGTTTAAAAAATAAAATTGGTATTGAAGCATTGATTGAAACGGCATTAGGTATGGCGAATGTTGAAGATATTGCTAGACAAGGTGCCTGTGGACGATTAGAAGCCTTACATTTTGGCGTCGCTGATTTTGCTGCCAGTAACCGTGCCAGAACGACGAATATCGGAGGTTTAAATCCAAACTATCCAGGCGACCAATGGCATGCGGCAATTAGCCGTATGACAGTGGCTTGTCGCGCGTATGGCTTGCGTCCTATCGATGGGCCGTTTGGTGATTTTAAGGATCCAGAAGGTTTTAAAGCCGCTGCTAAGCGCGCGGCCGCGTTAGGTTGCGAAGGTAAATGGGCGATACATCCTAGTCAAATTGAATTGGCTAATGAAGTGTTTACACCGCCACCGGCTGAAGTTAAAAAAGCTAAACGGATTTTGCAAGCCTTACAAGAAGCCGCCGCGCAAGGTAAAGGTGCTGCTGCATTAGATGGACGCTTAATTGACGCTGCGTCTGAACGCATGGCTAAAAATATTGTGACCGCTGCCGAAGCGATTGCAGCGAAAAGTGCATAATCACGTTATCGAACTTTAGGTTGTGCAGGCTGGGTTAAGCGCATAGCTTGAATAAGCTTGGCTTAAATAACTAACCTGGCGTGCGCGGATTATTTTTTTGTCAAAAATGATGGAGATGCTGTGGATATTCATGAGTATCAAGCGAAAGAAATATTAAGCGGTTATGGGGTTAAAATCGCTGAAGGGGGCTTAGCGTATAGCCCGGAAGATGCTGTACAGCGCGCACGAGAAATAGGTGGTCATGTTTGGGCAGTGAAAGCGCAAATACATTCAGGCGCACGTGGCAAAGCGGGTGGTATCAAAATTTGCAAAACTCATGATGACGTCGTTGCTGCGGCTGAAGCGTTATTAGGCAAGCGTTTGATAACGCACCAAACCGGCCCGGCAGGAAAAGTGTGTGCGCGTTTGTATATCGAAGCGGGTACCGAGATTGCCAGTGAACTCTATTTTTGCTTACTCGTTGACCGAAGTGCGGAACGCATTGTGATGGTGGGCTCGGCGCAAGGCGGTATGGACATCGAAGAGCTAGCCGCAACGCAGCCGGATGCGATTACAAAAATTTATATTGAGCCAGCCGTTGGTTTACAGGATTACCAAGCGCGCGAAATGGCGTTTAAATTAGGCTTAGACGCAGAAATTATCAGCCACGCAGTAAAAACCATTAAGGGTTGCTACCGGGCGTTACGCGATTTAGATGCCAGCATGTTGGAAATTAATCCTCTAGTCGTCACGCGTAGCGGTGAGCTAGTGGCATTAGACGCTAAAATGGGCTTTGATGACAATGCCTTGTTCAGACAGCAAAAAATTTCTGAATTACGTGATAAAACCCAAGAAGACCCAAGAGAAACCGCCGCTGCTGACAGAGGTTTAAGCTATGTCGGCTTAGATGGCGACATAGGTTGTATGATTAATGGTGCCGGTTTAGCGATGGCGACGATGGACATGATTAAGCTTGCGGGTGGTGAGCCAGCTAATTTCCTAGATGTCGGCGGTGGCGCTTCGGCTGAGCGTACTGAAAAGGCGTTTCGCTTAGTCCTCGCCGATAAAAATGTTAAAGCCATGTTAGTGAATATATTTGCCGGTATTAACCGTTGCGATTGGATTGCTGAGGGCGTTGTGCAAGCGGTTAAAAAAATCAATATGCAAGTGCCGTTAATCGTGCGTTTATCAGGTACGAATGTTGAAGAAGGTCAGCGTATTATCGCTGAAAGCGGCTTGCCGATTATTACCGCAGAAACGTTAGCCGAAGCTGCCGAAAAAGCAGTTCAGGCGCGAAATGAAGTCGTTGCCAGAGAAGGAGCATAACAGATGGCGATTTTTATTGATGAAAACACGCGTATTATTGTGCAAGGATTTACCGGCAAGATAGGTTCGTTTCATGCGCAAGACATGATTAATTACGGTTCCAAAGTCGTCGGTGGTGTGACACCAGGTAAAGGTGGACAAACGCATTTAGGTTTACCGGTTTTTAATACCGTTAAAGAAGCGGTGAAAGAAGTCGGCGCTGAAGCCAGTATCGTCTTTGTGCCGCCTGCGTTTGCCGCCGATTCGATTGTTGAAGCCGCCGATGCGGGCATTAAATATTGCGTGTCGATAACCGATGGTATCCCAACGCAAGACATGATGATGGTAAAAAATTTCTTGCGCCGTATCCCTAAAGAAGAGCGCATGATTTTAACCGGACCTAATTGCGCAGGTACGATTAGTCCAGGGCGTTCTATGTTAGGCATTATGCCAGGGCATATCTACATGCAGGGTAATGTTGGTATTGTTGGGCGTTCAGGTACGTTAGGTTATGAAGCCGCCGATCAAATGAAGCGCTTAGGCATAGGCGTATCAACGTCAGTTGGTATTGGTGGCGACCCGATTAACGGCAGTTCGCATAAAGATGTGTTACAGCATTTTGAGCAAGACCCCGAAACGAAAGTCGTGTTAATGATAGGCGAAATCGGCGGACCGCAAGAAGTTGAAGCAGGTTTATTCGCGAAAGAACACATGACGAAACCTTTAGTAGCGTACATTGCGGGTTTAACAGCACCCGAAGGTCGTCGTATGGGTCATGCTGGAGCGATTATTTCATCAGCTGGTGAAAGTGCTGCGGAAAAAGTGGCTATGCTAAAAGAACTAGGTGTGACGATTTGTCCAACGCCATCGGCGATGGGCGCGACGATTGCTGAAGTATTAGCTAAATTATAATGTTACGATGGAGCATAAGCTCAACTTATGCTCCTCGCTTAAGTTAATCCAAGTCTAACGCAGATAAAGCGCGTTCTAAGTCGGGATATTGGAAGGTAAAACCATGCTCTTGTAAGCGCTGCGGTAAAACTCGTTGACTGGCTAAGATAATATCTGCCATTTCTCCTAGCAATCCCCGTAATAACCATTGCGGTGTCGCGATTAATGCAGGTCTATGTAACCGCTTTGCCAGCGCGCTCGCAAATTCCGCTTGTCTAACAGGATTAGGGGCTGTCGCGTTATAACAACCACGCATCGTTGTGTCGGTTAGTAGCGTTTCAACAATCGCTAACCAGTCGTTTTTGTGTATCCAAGACTGCCAATGTTGCCCCGAACCTAAACGCCCACCAAGCCCCAGGTTAAATGACGGTAATAATGTTGCTAACATGCCACCGTCGGAACCTAAAACTAGACCTGTTCTGAGAATACAGACTCTGATGCCTAATTGCTCAGCGCTTAACGCCTCGTTTTCCCAATCTGAGCACAATTGCGCGGAAAAGTCTTGGCCAGATTTAGAGGCTTCTGTTAACTCCCTATCGCCTTGGTCGCCGTAATAGCCAATTGCTGAGCCGCTAATCAATAAATCTGGCTTATCAGGTAAAAGCTTGAGTTGTGCCAATAACTGCTGCGTTAAGCCAATGCGGCTACTTCTTATTAATGCTTTACGTTTTTGCGTCCAACGTTGATTAATAATAGGTTCGCCCGCCAGATTAATAACTACTGAGTAATGATTATTAAGCGTTGCTATGTCGCTTATTGTTTCAATAGCTCCCGAAAGGTTTTGTTTGGCATAATCCGGTCGTCGTGTAAGCAACGTCAGATGATGTCCTTTAGCGAGTAACCGCTTGCTTAACGCTAGCCCTAAAAAGCCTGTACCGCCGGTGATTAATATATTCATGAGAATCAGTGACAAGATTGAGTTTAAGCTCAATATAACCTGAAAGAATAGATTGACCAGTGCTTGAAAAGCTTTCCTTAGGTAGTCGTTCAAACTCATTAGGTGACAAATAATTCAATACCAAATGAAGATGTTTAGCGTTGTAAAAATTTTCGTATTCTGAGAATATTACCATTCTTAAAATTACCGTCTCCATTAAAAAGCTTACAATGGTTTGTTTATAGATGTTGCGCGACTAAACCGTGCGGGCATCGCTTTATTTTGAGGGAGTAAACGTTATGGATTCTACAGTTCTGCCATTGTCAAAGCGTTTTCGAGGGTATTTGCCAGTCGTTATCGATATAGAAACCGCAGGTTTTAATCCTAAGAAAAATGCTATTTTAGAAATAGCTGCTGTCATTGTTGAATATGATGCGAACACTGATTTAGTGATTACCGAACGTTATGCGTCACATGTGATGCCGTTTAAAAATGCTGAACTCGATGAGGCGGCTTTGAAGTTCAATGGCATAGACCCTTATCATCCGTTTCGTATGGCGTTAGAGGAAAAAGATGCGTTGGAGCTAATCTTTAAGCCGATTAAAAAAGCCGTTAAGCGCAATGAATGTACGCGGGCTATTTTGGTAGGTCATAACCCGGCGTTTGATATGAGTTTTTTAAACGCAGCGATACAGAGAAATCAAATTAAACGTAGCCCTTTTCACCCATTTAGTAGCTTTGATACTGCTACGTTAGGCGGGCTAATGTATCAACAAACTGTTCTGGCTAAAGTGGTGCGTAGTGCAGGTTTAGATTGGGATAACGATAAAGCGCATTCGGCGCTATATGATGCGGAAAAAACCGCTGAAGTGTTTTGTAAAATTGTTAACCGTTGGCGCATGTTAGAGTCATTAGCGCCTGGCACAGAACAACCGGGCAGCGCTGTGCCCGGTTGTTCTGAGGATTAAGCAGCGATAGCGCCTGCTGCGCTAAGCATTGGGATTAACTCACCTTTTTTATACAAGTCGATAATAATATCGCAGCCGCCGATGAGTTCGTTATTAATGTATAACTGCGGATACGTTGGCCAGTTTGAGTACTGTTTTAAGGCATCACGCAGTTCTGGGTCTTCAAAAATATTCACTGACAAGTAGTGGGCTTGGCATAAGCCTAAGACTTGCACAGCTTGACCAGAAAAACCACATTGTGGAAAGTCTGGCGTTCCTTTCATATATAACACGACCGCATTGTTTTCTAATTGGTCTTTGATTCTTTCGATGACATTCATGGTCTTGCTCTCGTAAAAGTAAATACCCTTGGATTTTATCAACTTTATCAAGCATTAAAAAGCAGAATCATACGCTAAACTTGCTTGCATGGAGTTAGATACTTATAATCGAGGGTTTTTTTACGAACAGTCAGACTGTTATTGACGTTAAAGGCGGAATTATGAATAGCCCAATCATGCCGACTTATCAACGCTTGCCCGTGTGTTTTGAGCGGGGCGAGGGTGCTTGGTTATGGGATGACGCTGGCAATCGCTATTTGGATGCGTTGTCAGGTATTGCCGTATGTAATTTAGGCCATGCCCATGCAGCAGTACAGCGCGCGGTGTCAGAGCAAAGTGCTAAGTTGGTACATACTTCAAATATTTACCAGATAGCGGTGCAACAACGCTTAGCCGAGCGCTTAATGACCTTAAGCGGCATGGATAATGTGTTTTTTTGTAATTCAGGCGCTGAAGCTAATGAAGCGGCTATTAAACTAGCGCGTAAATATGGTCATAGCCGTGGCATGGCGCTGCCGCATGTTATCGTGATGGAAAAAAGCTTTCATGGTCGTACCTTAGCAACGTTAAGCGCGACGGGTAATACCAAAATACAACAAGGCTTTGAGCCGTTAGTAGAGGGCTTTATCCGCGTGGCTTATAACAGTATCGAAGCCATTGAGCAGGTGCTGGCGCAACATAAGGATATTGCGGCAATACTGGTCGAACCGGTGCAAGGCGAGGGTGGGGTCAATATTCCCGATAGCGATTATTTAAATAAAATTCGCGCGTTATGTGATAAGCATCAAATATTAATGATGTTGGATGAGATTCAAACGGGCGTTGCGCGTACCGGTCAATTTTTATGTTATCAGCATAATGGGATTTTGCCTGATGTCTGTACGATGGCAAAGGCATTAGGCAACGGTGTGCCTATTGGTGCCTGTTTAGCGCACGGAGAGGCAGCAAGCATATTCAATGCTGGCGCGCATGGCTCTACCTTTGGCGGTAATCCTTTGGCCTGTAGTGCGGCGTTAGCAGTATTAGATGTTGTTGAGCAACAAAACTTAGCGGCAGCCGCTACGCAGCAAGGCTTAAAAATTTATCAAGGCTTAACACTGCGTTTAGCGTCTAATCCTCATGTTGTTGATATTCGTCACAAAGGTTTAATGATAGGCGTTGAGTTGGCGCAGCCTTGTGCCGAGTTAGTGAAACAAGCATTGGCTAATTATCTATTAATTAACGTGACTAGCGATAAGACAATACGATTATTGCCACCGTTGATTATTAATGACGAGCAAATTGAGTTATTAGTAAATGGTTTATCTACATTGATTACTGCTTTTACGGAGTCATTATGACACCTAGACATTTTACCAGTTTGCTCGATGTGACTAGCGATGAATTACGCAGTTTACTCGATAAAGCGATGGTTTTTAAACGCTTACCAGACCGTGAGTATCAGCCATTAAAAGGGCGCGTACTTGCGATGATTTTTGAAAAGTCATCGACGCGTACCCGTATTTCCTTTGAAGCGGGCATGGCGCATTTTGGTGGTAGCGCGTTGTTTTTATCGCCAAGAGATACGCAATTAGGCCGGGGCGAACCACTTAGAGACAGTGCGAAAGTCATTTCTAGCATGGTGGATTGCATTATGCTGCGCACCGATAAGCATGAAACGGTCACGACGTTTGCTGAACATTCGACAGTTCCCGTCATTAATGGTTTGACCGATGAACAACATCCGTGTCAGCTATTAGCCGATATGCAGACGTATTTTGAGCTAAGAGGTGATATTGAGGGCAAAACCGTCACTTGGATAGGTGATGGCAATAATATGTGCCATTCCTATATTCACGCAGCGATGCGGTTGAATTTTACGTTACATATCGCGTGTCCATCAGGTTATGAGCCTTTGCCTTCGATTGTTGAAGCGGCAGGCGATAAAGTGGTTTTTTTCGACTCGGCGCTTGTTGCGGCAGAGAATGCCGATTTAGTGGTCACCGATGTCTGGGCAAGCATGGGGCAAGAGCAAGAGCAAAATCAGCGTGAGATTGCGTTTAAAAACTATCAAGTGAATAGTGATGTGATGCGTGCTGCCAAGCCTGATGCCTTATTCATGCATTGCTTGCCCGCGCATAGAGGCGAGGAAGTCAGTGCCGAGGTTATCGACGGCGAGCAAAGCGTGGTTTTTACAGAGGCAGAAAATCGTTTGCATGCGCAAAAAGCGTTGCTTGAATTTCTTATCTGCGGCAAATAACGTTAAAATTCTATGCATAATGGCTAGCTGAGAGATTCGTGTGAAAAACATAAAATTAGCACTTGTAATGTTGTTATTGGCTTTGGCTGCCCATGCAGAAACGGTTTATGTGACGGACAACTTGAATCTGTCTTTACGCAGTGAACCGAATAACGATGCGAAAGTTGTCAAACTGGTTGCTACCGGTACGCCACTCATTGTGGTTGGCGAGAAAAATAAAGCCGGTTTTACTCGCGTTAAGCTGAGTAACGGAATTGAAGGTTATATTCAAACCCGGCAAACTCAAAAAGAGCCGCCGGCCAGAGAGCAAATGGAATCGCTTAACAAAACCATTAAATCCCTGCAAGCGGAAAACTTAGGTTTAAAAGCCGAGTTAAAAGTAGCAAAAGATTCTATTACGCCAGGAACAACGTTAGAGAAATCATTAGCAATAGAACGTGATAACTTAAGTCTTGAGCTAGGCGAGTTGAAGAAAGCCTCGTCAAATGTCATAGAATTAAAAAATGAACGTGATGAATTACAAGAGCGCGTGGTTAATTCTGAGCGTGAATTAGAACAATTAAGACGCGAAAATCAAGCGCTTAAAGACACATCGAATCAAGATTGGTTTTTATACGGCGGTATCTTGTCCATTTTTAGCGTTATTTTAGGTTTTATTTTGCCTAAGCTGGGCTGGCGACGCAAAAATAGCTGGAATACCTTTTAAAACCAATAAATCTCTATGCTTTAAACAGTCGCGTTTTCGGCTCAACTACCCTGGCATTCTCTGTCTTTCCGAAAACGTGACTATTCAGACGATATAAACCATCTCATACAATAAAAAAACAGGAAGAGTTAATATGTCCACAACCGGCGATAAAAATCCCCGTGCGTTTTCATCTTTAGTTGTCGATGGCATGGAGCGCGCGCCTAGTCGTGCGATGTTACATGCGGTTGGTTTTAGTAACGATGATTTTAATAAACCGCAAATCGGCATTGCCTCCACCTGGAGCATGGTGACGCCTTGTAATATGCATATTAATAAACTCGCCGATGATGCGGCGTTAGGGGTTAATAACGCGAATGGTAAAGCGGTTATTTTTAATACTATTACCATTTCTGACGGTATTTCTATGGGCACGGAAGGCATGAAATACTCGTTAGTTTCGCGCGAAGTGATTGCCGATTCGATTGAAACTGTGGTGGGTTGTCAAGGCTTTGATGGTTTAGTCGCCATTGGTGGCTGCGATAAAAATATGCCAGGTTGCATGATTGCTATTTCTAGGTTGAATCGTCCGGCGATTTTTGTCTATGGTGGTACGATTATGCCAGGCTGCCATAACGATAAAAAACTCGATGTCGTCTCGGTTTTTGAAGCAGTAGGCGCACGGGCGAATAATAAAATTGACGATGCTGAATTAGCGGCGATTGAAGCGAAAGCGATTCCAGGTGCGGGTTCGTGTGGTGGCATGTATACGGCGAATACCATGGCGTCAGCGATTGAAGCCTTAGGCATGAGCTTACCGAATAGCTCGGCACAAGCGGCGATTTCGCAAGATAAACGCTTAGATTGCGAGCGTGCCGGTGCTGCGGTTATGCGCTTAATCGAACAAGGTGTTCGTCCTAGCGACATTATGACGAAAGCGGCGTTTGAAAATGCCATTACCGTGGTGATTGCGTTAGGTGGTTCGACGAACGCAGTGCTGCATTTATTAGCGATGGCTAATGCGGCTAACGTTGATTTAAGCCTAGACGATTTTACTCGTATCGGTAAACGTGTGCCGATGCTAGCCGATTTAAAACCTAGTGGCCGTTATCAAATGGCTGAGCTGGTTGAAATTGGCGGTATTCAGCCATTAATGAAAATCTTGCTAGACGCCGGATTGTTGCATGGTGAGTGTTTAACTGTAACAGGTAAAACGTTAGCGGAAAATCTTGCCGATGTTAAACCTTATCCGGTTGAGCAAGACATGATTCGTGACTTGGCTAATCCAATTAAAAAAGACAGCCACTTAGTCGTGTTATACGGCAATCTTGCGCCAGAAGGGGCGGTTGCTAAAATTACTGGCAAAGAAGGTTTATGCTTTACCGGCACAGCGAAAGTCTTTAACGCCGAAGAGCAAGCGCTGCAAAGTATTTTGAATGGCGATATTGTTAAAGGCGATGTCATCGTGATTCGCTACGAAGGTCCTAAAGGTGGCCCAGGTATGCGCGAAATGTTATCGCCCACCTCAGCGATTATGGGTAAAGGCTTAGGCAAAGAAGTCGCGTTGATTACCGATGGCCGTTTTTCCGGCGGTACGCATGGTTTTGTCGTTGGACATATTACGCCCGAAGCCTATGTCGGCGGCCCACTCGCCGTGGTCGAAAACGGCGATACCATAACCATTGATGCTGAAAACAATGTCTTAACCTTGCATATTAATGAACATGAAATGGCGCGGCGTTTAGATAAATGGCAACAGCCTGCGCCGCGTTATACGCGTGGTGTGTTGGCAAAATATGGCAAGTTGGTGAGTTCGGCTTCGACGGGGGCGGTGACGGATAATTTTTAATGTCTTATGGGCTTGTGCTTCGCTAAGGTTACTTAATCAGGGGTAGGTCATGTCAATAAAAAAGCATTTTCCAATTATCATAGAGCAAGATATTGATGGCTTTTATATTGTGAGTTGCCCGTTGTTTCAATCTTGTCATAGTTACGGCAAAACGATTGACGAAGCACTGAGTAACATTCAAGAAGTTATTGAGTTATGCTTGGAGGAGCAAAGCGAGCAGCAGGAAACCGCCAATACCTTTATCGGAATAAGAGAGATTGATTTGGTTGTTTAAACATGCCGAGCTTGCCGAGCATTAGCTTTACCCAACTTTGTCGCATTGTCGAAACAATGGGTTTTGCCAAAACGCGACAAAAAGGGTCGCATATTCGTTATGTTCATAGCGATGGTCGCAAAACGACTATTCCTAACCACGGAAATCAAGATGTGCCTAAGGGATTGCTGAGTAAAATTATTAAGCAAGATTTGCTGATTTCCGTGGATGAGTTTATCGCGTTTATGACTAAATAGTTTTTCCCGGAAATGTAGTTAGTATCTACTTTTGTTTGATGAGCCGCGCTAGTTCGCCCCTAATACTACAATATATAGGCTCTTGTAATGGCTGGATTTTTTATTCCGTTTTATCTAAAAAAAGCTGTTTCATTTTACAGCATGAAAAGCTTTATTTTAATCAGCCGAATATCAGCAGTATTTGCATAGCAAAAATAAGATGGAATTTTATTCCTTAACTCTTATTTTTGTTTCTGCATTTTGTGGTGTTTTAGGTAATTTTATTTATCAAATTATTACCTCTTTTTAAATGAAATTATTGTTAGCGTCTTACCACTATGCTGCTATAGAGTTGTTTTATAAAC
>CAWUNX010000015.1:0-21227 GCA_963923905.1 uncultured Methylocucumis sp. | reverse complement strand
CTGATTCGTTACTTATGGTAAGCACTTATAAGGAGTGTTATAAATCTGTTTTTACTTCCGCTTAATCCGGTTTGCCGCGCCGAGCATCGCAGGTTTTGCCGGGACTAACGCGTCATGGATACGGCATGGGTGCAATAGGTAGACAGATTCTGCGTTTTCTTCCTTGTGGCTTAAGTAAGTGAAAAACACTTGCCTTTCTTAACTCACCACGAAGGACAATGGAAAACTTCGTGTTTCTTCGTGGTGAATTAAAAATGCTAAACAACTTTTGAACGGTTACTTAGTATCCGCTATATGTTTAAACGCCCCGAACAGCAGCCCTGTACCCATTTTTCACTTTGTTCAATTTTGGCAGAGTCGTAGCTAAAATGAGGCCAATCAGCTTGTTGCCAGTTCCACTTCATGAGTTATAGCCCTAATTTTTATAACTCAATAATATGCCGAATAATGAGTTATAGAAAAGGCTTTTATGCTAGCCAATGTCACCCGTTACCGATACGGTGTTTGCCTCTGTGTTCTATTTCGGTAATAATCACCGGCCTTATTACGAGATATGCGTTGTTTTTAAATGTTTTTTTATTCCACTTTTTTTAGAGACCGTTATTAACCTATGAAAATCGAGTTCAACAAAAGCTTAAATACTAATTTAATTTCTGTTGCCTTCATTATTTTAGGGGTTATTGCCTCATCTCAACTAATTAAATCTATTGGCTTTTTTGCATTGTCAGGCGCTATTACCAACTGGCTAGCCATTCATATGCTATTTGAAAAAGTGCCGTATTTATATGGCTCAGGGGTTATCCCAGAACGCTTCGAGGATTTTAAAAACTCGATAAAGCGTTTAATGATGGAGCAATTTTTTACTGAACAAAATATTGAACAATTTATTGAACTAGAAGAGCAGCAAGGCGGAAAGCTGTTAAATTTAGCACCGTTACTCGATGCTGTTGATTACGACAAAATCTACGACAGCTTAGTGTCCTCGATTATGGAATCGTCATTTGGCGCGATGTTATTAATGATGGGTGGCCCTGAAGCCTTAGCTCCGTTAAAAGAGCCGTTTACCGAAAAAATGCGGGTAACTTTAACGGAGATGGTCGATTCCGAAGTCTTTAAATCTGCACTCAGTCACGGCTTAAATGCGCATAAAATCAGCGTTGATGTCGTCGATAAAATCGAAGCGGTTATCGATAAACGCTTAGCCGAACTGACACCGCAAATGGTTAAAGAAATGGTGCAAGCGATAATACACGAACACTTAGGCTGGTTAGTCGTTTGGGGTGGTGTATTTGGCGGCCTCATGGGAGCGTTATTCGCGTTTGCTTAATGAGTACAGTAAAGCTTGCTTTTACAGCATATGGCTCGCCAACCGCTAAGCCATTAATCATCTTGCATGGTTTTTTTGCCTCATCCAGAAACTGGCGCTTAATCGCCGAACAACTTGCTAATGACTATTATGTGATAGTGCCAGATTTACGAAATCATGGCGCTTCGCCACATCATGAATGCATGGATTATCCCAGTATGAGTGCCGACTTATCGGCACTCATCGCCGATTTAGGTTTCGCTGAAATCAGTTTATTAGGTCATAGCATGGGCGGCAAAGTCGCGATGTGGTATGCATTACATCATCCTGAGCGTGTTGCCAAACTACTCATCGCCGATATTTCACCCGTAGCGTATAGCCATAGTTTTGCCAAGCTGATTAATGCGTTACACGCTTTACCGCTAGACCGTTTAACTAACCGCAAGCAAGCGGAAAACTTTTTGGCCGAGGCAATACCCGACTTAAGTTACCGGCAATTTCTGCTACAAAACCTCATCTTAGAGGCGCATCAATATCGTTGGCGAATTAATTTAGAAATATTCCGCGCCAACGCCGACTACATTACAGGATTTCCCGATACTGCTAGCGTTAGCGCATACACTAAGCCGGTCTTATTCCTTGCCGGTGCAATGTCAGACTACGTTAAACCCGACAGCTTGCCGGAGTTATTTCCAAACGCAATCATAGAAAAAATCGCTGGTGCGGCTCATTGGTTACATGTGCAGCAACCACGATTGTTTTTAGCGGAAGTCAGGCGTTTTTTGTAAGTTATGAATACCGACCACGCCTATAAACTCTTATTCTCAGAACCTGAACTCATCATCGATTTGTTACGAGGCTTTGTCCATGAACCTTGGGTACAGACGCTAGATTTTACGACTTTAGAACGTGTCATTAGCAGTTACGTTTCCGATGACTTACGCCGTCGTGAAAACGATGTCATTTGGCGAGTAAAGATGCATGAGCACTGGCTTTACGTCTATGTGCTAATCGAATTTCAGTCTAATATCGACCGCTTTATGGCGGTTAGACTGATGACATATATCGGTTTACTGTACCAAGACCTGATTAAAACCAAGCAATTCGTTGGCAAAAAACAATTGCCGCCGGTTCTACCTATTGTGTTATATAACGGTCACCCCCGCTGGTCAGCGCCGACTGAGTTGAAAACCCCTATCGCGCAAGCACCTGATGGTCTTGATACCTATCTGCCTAATCTGCATTATTTGTTGCTAGACCAAGGTCGTTACGATTTAACCGAGCTTAAGCCCTTAAAGAATCTAGTGGCGGCAATATTTAGATTGGAACAGCACACTCTCAGCCTGAAGCCATTTTAGACGTGATTAGCAATCTGGTAGAATGGTTAGCAGCTCCCGAGCAAGAGCGCATCCGCAGCAGTTTTAGCGTATGGATTAGCCAGGTGTTAAAACCGCCGATTGATGAACTGCCCTCTGATTTAACCAACTTAGCGGAGATTCAAACCATGTTGTCACAACGCATTGCCCAATGGCAAAAACAATTTAAACAAGAAGGAATCATCGAAGGTAAAGCTGAAGGTAGAGCCGAAGGGATTGCTGCAGGAATTGCTGAGGGCGAAGTTAAAGGTCAGGCTAAAACCCTATGCACACTGATTAACTTTAAGTTTGGCGCATTGCCTGACTGGGTAGAACAGCGCGTTAATCTAGCCGACACCGCTGAGCTTGATGTTTTAACAACACGCTTACTTAAAGCTGAATCATTAGAACAATTATTTAATGGATTACAGTAACTCTCTTGCAAGCGACGTTGCTGTCATCAAATCTCAATAATTATTCCTCCCATCGTTGCTCACACAGAGCGATATGCAGGATGACTGAATAGTTATCAGTTTACTGCCGTAACAATCTAAATCGCGATTCCTGTATTAAGCAACCCTATATTATCAGGCAAGGCAATACACAATGCTGTTTTATCGTTTCACGCCACCTTCTTTACGATGGTCTATGGTTCATCGACTGTTAAGCGTTCTAGTTTCAAACTAAATTCCGGCCATTGATAGATGGCAGAAAGCAAGCATAACTAGGGTTTTGCTTGTTCATCAATCTCTTCACCCGGACACCCACTATGCGCCAGAGACCTTATCAATTATTTTGGAATACGATAATAATTACTACTTTTGCCCTAATAACGCCAATCACCACTCAAGCACGTGTCCAAGGCCAATGGGACACAACGACATTAAGCCGAATTGATGTTACGGCTATTAATGCCCCCCATTTAACACCCGAACATTATGTTGATATTGCCGACGGCACTTATCATTTTTGGAGTAATGCTCAATTTACTGCTGGAGAAATTAAAGGACGCTGGCAAGAAAGCAATAATAAATATTCAGTAATAGTTAACAAATCTTGGTTAGAGCAGCAGTTTATCAATCGCTTAGAAAGCAATCCGGGTGTTTTTGTCAATGAAGTAAGCTTATTGCAAAGCAGCTTTAACGGTAATGTGTTAGATAACGGCTTATGGGGTAATGAGAACTATGTTTATCGCGTTGATACGACAAAAAATAATCGACGCGAAATTGTTAAGGTAGCCATGACGGTCAAGGTTGCGGGTTTTGCTGCTCAACGCTTTAAAGCACAAAATCGTGAGCAGCCGGACAAGCCAATGCTATCCTCGCTAGATTTAGCGGTAAACGCCGTCATACGGCATTGGCATGAACTTGAAACTCACTCTAGCACATACCCGGAGTAACGCGATGAACCGATTAATACAGAAAATTTTATTGGCGTGGCTTACATTGGCTTTTAGTTTAGCTAACTATGCAAGTGCTGAGTCATCACCGCCTATCGATTTATCTAAGTTTTACATCTTACCTGTTAGCATTGAGGCTAACGAAGCCATTCCGTTAGCTGATGCTGACCTAGCTCTGGAATACAATTTAAAAGTGGCTTTACGCAAACAAGCTATGTTGCAAATAAACCCTTATATCCATTCATTAAGTTTACAAACAACGATAACGTCTTATTCGCACGAACACTTAGTCGTATTAATCAGCGTGTACGATGAGCAAAATCTCATACAACGTTTTGAATTAAGCCGATTCGTACCAGTTAATGCCGAATGGCCGGCCCATCTAAGCAGTTTGGCTGAAGACATTATGCTAGAACTCAAGCATAAAATGGTGGAATTGCCTTGTTATCCTAACTGTATTACTGAGCCACCTTGCCATGAGCAATGTGAGCCTCAACATGCTTTTATTTACTTTTATCCTGCTTACCAGCCTATTATTATCGAAACGCCTAGGCCATATAGCCCGCATTATGATTCAGCCACTAAAGCGATAATTCACTCAACGCCTAGCTCAGCGAGTGAGGTTCATACCAGAGATACCCATTCTGACAGCGAACATCCTAGCATTTATCAACCGCCACAATCATCGCCATCAATTCCCATCGAGGCACCTCAAACACCTAATCAACCAATTAGAATTTATCAATCCCCTTCAAGCATTGGCAATAATAAATCTAGCTCCTCACCTAGCTCGCCAATCCAAGCTACCGTAAACAGTACATCGAATCAACATAATACTGACAGTTCTCGCTCACAACCCCCATCTAGTGCGCGTTCAGGTACCGACACCTCTCCTAATAGGCGCGTTAGCACTGAAAGTCCAAGTGTATATAAACCCTCCACGAGCACAAACACAAGCACAGAGACGTCTAACCAACGTCGCAGCACTGAAAACTCAAACGCATATAAACCGAGCACTAGCTCAAACGCTGACATGACTAATCAACGTAGCAATACTGAAAGCATAAACACATACAAACCAAGCGCCAGCGCAGACACGTCTAATCAACACCGCAACAATGAAAGTCCTGGCTCAAACCATGCTTCAGGTCGCGACGACGATTCAGGCCGTAATAAGCGTAATGGTAAAAAAGATTGATATTCATAGCTACCACACCTCTGTATATACTATGAACCGTCAAGTTTTGGGTATCTTGTATTGCCGTAGTGCGCTGTGCGCACCTTTTTCATTGATTTTTAATGATGTTATAAAGGTGTAACAGCGCACCCTGAAGCATCCTGCCTTAATTGTAGATAGCGCTCTCATATCCCAACACCCATCTTTCAAGTTCGAATGGTATGCGTAGACCCTCGCCTTGCCGGGTGTGCTTGTATGACCATAAGGCTGAGCAAGGCGTGTACCTATGGGCTGCTTTATTTAACCATCTAAAACTTTTTATTTAATATCAATAAATTGCATACTATTTTAGTTTGAGAGTATATATAACTTGAATAACTGACTACACACTTTAGCAGGGATAGGGGGACAGGGTATTTAGGGTAACAGAAAACTGCTCCTGCGTTCTCTGCATTCGCCACATCCTTGTGGCTCCAGGTGTTGGCGGCAGGGGCGCTGCCACCAAGCCTACAAGGATGTATTTACGGCGTCCTGCACTCTGAATACCCTGTCCCACCTTACCTTGGTAGCCGAATAACTCTTAAGACCTTAACCTAGCCAACACCAACGGCGCAGCCGCACCTAGTAATACGCACAACAACAAAATAGCTAGCGTTGCCTGCGTCCAATCAATCGGATAGCTATCGGCATTAACCGCTGCGGTAAGCCCTGGAATACTAGGCAAATCGCCATCGCCCCCATCGACCTTAAGCTGAGCTTTCATGCCTTTTTCCATGTGTTGGGGTAATTCACAATGCACCAAATAGGTTTTTTTCAGCTTGGGCAGAATTAACGGCGCATTAAGCTCACCTTGACCATTCAATTCTAAATGAAACATGCCATCAGGATATAAATACCCAGGCAAGCCATGTATCATCAATTGATGACGAATTTGGTCGTCATTGATAAAACGAATATTGAGCTTAGCACAAGGCTTCACTTGCCATTCTTGATTATCAAACGCAAACATCTTGCCATTAAATTTCAGCGCATGTTTACGCCCAGCGCGTATCGTAATATCAACCGTTTCAGAAATTTTTTCACAATCTCTAGGTAAGCGGTCGGCATTCGCATTCATAATCATGCCGGTTTCATCCATCATCATATGTTCATGATGCATTCCGGCATGAACTAAGCCACTGATACCAAAGATAAAAATACCTATTAAAAAAACTGTTAATTTCATAAATCAGACTTCCTTGCACGCGCAATCAACACATAAAGCAAAATACCCAGCGCTAAGCCTAGGCTTAAGCCAAACACCACAATGCGAACATAATCGGGTGCCATTTTTCCGGCATCACCCAACAGTTTGGCAAAATCCCCTTGCAACCAAACGGGTTTGTTTTTGGCATAATATTCCTTGTTAAACACTTGGCTTAACATCTCATCATGGTATTTAGGCATACCGCGCTCATCGAGCAAGCCTTTATAAGCCAGTATCGCCATATTACCGCCAGGCTCCATGCCATCGGTAGTTGTACCATCAGGCACATGGTCGTGAAACATCCACAAGCCAGGCCCATAGCTGTTCACACCGTTATTCTGAGTTTTTAACGCTAAATCAATACGCTGCGCCGGTGCAATATCGAAAACATCTCTAGTGATTTGCTGCGCTTCCGGTAGCTCCATGCCATCGTAAGCCGTAATCGTCGCTTTATGTCCATGAATATGTAACGCGACCGGCGAACGTTGCATATTGCCTACGCGTAATTTAAGCGTTTCATTGTCACCGGCAACGATTAATGAATCACGCAAGGTATAAGGAAACGAACGACCATTTAATAAATAATAGTTTTCAAATGACTCGGTGATATTAAACTGACGACTCATACGCTCAGCAATGAGTCTAGGATCAATGGCGTGTTGAATAATCCCCGACAATTCTTTAATCAGCGTTTGATAAAACAAATCATATTCCTGGTCATAATGCTCGGCGACTGCAACCGATGGATGCCGCACCTGCCCTGCTCCGATATTAAACGTTTGCACCCAATTATTCGGACGATTTTCTTCAACGACAAACAAACCGCTTAACCCCATCATTAAATGCTGAGCCGTTTGTACATGACAGTGATACAACATGGTTCCGGCATGTCTAGGCTGAATTTCATAGTGATGTTGCTCACCTGGCAGCACCGGGTGCTCTTCAACGCCATCATTATCATGACCTTCAGAGTTCAACCAAGGGTGATCAACACCATGTAAATGAATGGTATGCGGTAAATAATGCGTGTTTTCTAGCGTAATGACCACTTTATCGCCTTGCTCAACCCGAATAGTCGGCGAAGGCGCGCGTAACATCGGCGCAGCCACTGTAGAGTTAAAGCCTTTAATAGCCATGCCGCGCGATTTAGGCGTGAACACCCAAAGCCCTGGCTGCAAACCAGGAGCAATAGCAAACGTATTCATCAGAAAGCTGCCATCCGGACTAGAGCCATTTAACTCAACGACCTCTAGCTTGATATTAATCACATCAGGGTCGCCATCTTGATCCAAATCTTCACCTAAAATTAACGCATCTTGGGCAATGTCGGTTTGCATTAACGTCGCCATAGACACGTTATTACTGCCTTTCACCGCAAGCGCGACTGCGTAAGGGTTATCAGGATCGCAGATAGGTGACTCAGCAACACTGACACCATCAATGACTTGTGCTTGCCGCCATTCAGGATGGTCGTTGGTACACGGGGCTTCTATGCTATCGGCATTATTATTCAACGCCGATACCGTAGGCGGGGCTTCCGCGCCGGCAGGCACTGACAAGGTTGGCGCGAACCACACCGCGCCGGCTAAACATCCGATAAACAAGATGAGCAATAAAACAGGAAAATATTTGGTCATGAAACAAATCGGAAGAAACTTAAAGAAGGTTGGCATCGTATTAATGCATAAAAATGCAGCCCGCTATTATAGAGAATGATAGGAAGGCTGCCTATGTTTGTAGACAACACTTATAGGCTCGCTAATATTAAGCAAGCCGCTCGGCCAGTAGAATTTGTTGCAAAATAGGCACAAGTACCGGTAAGTCATTGATAGCCGTTTCCCAAACAATCTGCCAATCCACACCGAAATATTCATGCGCAATCACATTACGCATATCACGCATCAATCGCCAGGGAATTTGTGGATAAAGTAATTCAATATCGGGAGGCACCATGCCGTGCCGCCTCGCCAACAATTTCTAATTCGCGCACGACTGAGTTACGCGTTTTTCTATCGCTAATAAAATCTTGGTAATCTAATCCGTCAATATCTTCGGCAATACCTGCCAATGCTTGTAGCATGTCATCAATACGAAAATGCCATTCCCTAGGCGACATCAATCACTTCCTTTAGTATTTGTTCTTTTAACGGGCTTTTTAACGCCGAATAGGTCACTAGGTCTACCTTTTGATTTAACCATTCCTGCAAGCAATTTTTTACTGTTAAAAAATGAAATAAGCCTACGGGTTTGGCAAATTCTATAAGCAAATCCACATCGCTGTTTGGCGTCGCTTCATCTCTAGCGACTGAACCAAATAAGCCTAACGATTTCACCGCATAACAATTATGCAATTCTTCTTGATGAGCCTGAATGATTTCTAACACTTGATTTTTATGCATAATTTTTCCAATATGACGCTCAATATACCTACTAATCTCTGAATACCCTTACTTATCACCCTCATAAAGGACTACCATGCTCAATCATCACCGACCGATTCAAACTCCTCATTTAAATCTAACAATAACTCCGGAAATAAATGCGATGACACTTGATCGACATGCATGGCTTTTAATTGATAGCAACCATTTTCATCCAATACAAATTGATGCAGCGTTTGTTCGTGCGGAAAGACCAGCCAATATTCAGTCGCACCGCTTTTTTGGTAAAACTGATATTTGATTTTTATATCTTTATTGCAAACCACGCAGAGATGGAGCTGCACCACCGTATGTGCCTTTGCTAGTGAAAATGGATTTTTTGCGGTCACAAAGCCGCACATTGAAAGGCGCGACATAAACGCGGCATTTTTTTGTAGGGGTCAATAGCGTAGGGGTAAAAAAATACTACGTCTTGTCCTGGTAATTGTTCCTAATGGAACTGTCTAAAGTTCACTGCTGCCGTTTGCTCGATTGCTTAGACTTTACTCGTCTGCAATAAACCCTAAATTTATACCTGGGAGATTACAGCCAATAAATTCCTCATTGCAACGATAAAACTGGAGATAGCACCATGAAAAGCAAACAATACAAAACCTATGCAATCACTGCCATATTAGCTACGCTAGCCTCGTTAGGCAGCCAAAATTCTTTAGCCGCATTAAATAATAACCCTGGCGACATTTATGTACCATTGCCCGACGCTTGTGCAAATAGCACTGAAATGACAGAGGCTAAAGCAATAGGTCGTTCGACGATTTACTCACCTACTCGCGATTATTCCGGTGGTATAGAAAATGGTGTTTATTATCCTATGGGTGGATTCAGTCCCGCTCCGCTTTTTTCGACAAGTTTTAAAACAGTTTCTGAGCCTAGCTCTTGTGTGTTAGTGAATTTAAGTGTAAATGCTCAACCAAACGATAATGCTATGGTGTTCCAAGTAAGAGTCGATGGTAAACCTATGAATGGGCATTGGAATTCTAAAGATTTTTTTATTAGTCTCGGTTATCCAATCGCTTCGTCTTTTAATTCACCGATTATTTGGCTACCTAATGTTGTTGAAAGTGGTTTTTTTGCTGGTATTGACCCGCCACACATGGCGTCGTTTATGTTTTTTGCAAGCGTAGGTCCAGGTACGCATCAAGTGGAAGTTGTTACTGCTGGATGTTGCCACCAAGATATTGATACTCCAGCAGGAAAACCTGATGGAATTATTCGCTCTGCAACTCTAACGATTCAACATGGTTCCAGTGCAGAGAGAGCAGCTATAGCTACTCTACCATCAAGACCTTAAATGAGTCAGTCGCCGTTTTTAATCTTCATGCCATTGCAGCGGGATTTTATGATTGTTCAATCTTAGCTCTAATGCCAGATTACGCTGATGCCAACCGACGCGGTATTGGATGCTGATTTTATAAGGTTTACTTAGGTACAAATAATCTGGATACCCCCCATAATTTGAATAACCGATAAAATAGTCATAATAAATCTAGCCTCCGTGTACCCAAAAAAACGCTGACAAATCCGACTGGGTATCCAAGTATTATGAGATTAAATGGTACTAAGTGCAATCAGATGAAACAGAAAAGGCCGCGATTAATGCGGCCTTTAGGGATTATTGCTACGGTATGACACGCTATGATACATCACTCAATATTTTGTATCTGCTCGCGCATTTGCTCTATCAATACTTTTAGTTCTATTGCGATTTGCGTCATTTCTTTGTCAGCCGATTTTGAGCCTAGCGTATTGGCCTCACGATTCAGCTCTTGCATTAAAAAATCCAAACGCCGTCCTACCGGTTCAGATTGCTTTAATACGCGTGTCACTTCATTGCTATGTGCCTGTAATCTATCAAGCTCCTCTGCAACGTCGAGTTTTTGCGTGAGTAAAACCAGTTCTTGCTCTAGCCTATCAAAATCGGGCTGAGCCACTAACTCAGCAATTTTGTCTTTTAATTTATTACGCAATGCCATTAATACTTCTGGAATGCGTTTTTGTGCTAAGGCGATAAGTTCTTGAACTTTCTGACAACGGTCGTCGATAACGGCTCGCAATTGGGCACCTTCTCTAGCCCTTACTTCGACAAAATCACCTAATGTCTTTGTTAATAATAAGCGTACAGCCTGCTGAATCTCGTCTTTATCGGTGTCGGGTTCTTGTTGAATGCCTGGAAACGCTAAGATATCTAAGGCAGAAAAACTTAATGCTGCGGGCATAAGCTGCTCGATTTGAGTTGTTGCGTTTAAAAGCGCTTGCACAGCATCCATATTAACGGTTAGCACCTGACCGTCTTTGCTTTGCTTTTTATAATTAAAGGTACACTCCACTTTGCCTCGGCTAATTTTCTCAGCAATCATTGCGCGTAAATCGGCTTCCATGAAGCGCAAACGCTCAGGAAGTTTAATGCTAATATCACAATATCGGTGATTAACAGAGCGTAATTCGCAATACAATGTTAAATAACTTAATTCAATTTCGTTAGCCGCGTAGGCTGTCATGCTTTTAATCATTTTTCACCTTAGGAGGTCATATATCAGCGTGGCGTTAAACAGGAGGTAACGATCAAAAAGACCGTACCAACTTGATATATCCGATTGAAATCGGCTTTCAGGAAAAGCGGTGACGCTTTGTCGCAAGCACTATACTATGGTTTAGCTAATCCTACTAACTACTGCCTAATGCTCACGTTGCTGTATACTGTGCTGCTTTCATTTTCGTAGGACTTTAAAACATGAGACCCAGCGGACGCAATCCGAACCAATTAAGAGACATAACATTTACTTGTGGTTATACCAAACATGCAGAAGGCTCTGTTTTAGTTGAGTTTGGCGATACTCGAGTACTCTGCACCGCCAGCGTCGAAAGATCAGTTCCAAAATTTTTAAAAGGCAAGAATGAAGGCTGGGTAACCGCTGAATATGGCATGTTACCTCGCTCTACCCATAGTCGTATCGGTAGAGAAGCCAGCCACGGCAAACAAGGGGGTAGAACCCTAGAAATTCAACGCTTAATCGGGCGTTCATTAAGAGCGTCTATGGATTTAAGTGCGTTAGGCGAGCATACCGTCACGATAGACTGTGATGTGCTACAAGCAGATGGCGGTACGCGCACAGCATCAATTACTGGCGGTTTTGTTGCGTTATCACTCGCCGTACACAAAATGCAAAAACGTAAACAGATTAAAGCAAATCCTATCTACGGTCAGGTCGCATCGGTATCAGTAGGTATTTATAATGGTATTCCTGTGTTAGATTTAGATTATGATGAAGACAGTCACGCAGAAACCGATATGAATGTGGTAATGAATGATGCGGGCGCGTTTATTGAAATTCAGGGAACAGCTGAAGGACATGCGTTTAGAAAAGACGAATTAGATGCCATGCTGGCCCTAGCCAGTGATGGTATTCAACAATTAATTGAAAAACAACGTCAAGCATTGGAACGTGCCTATGGTTAATCTTATGCAACGCTTAGTGCTTGCGAGTAACAACCTAGGCAAGATTAGAGAAATTAAAGCGCTATTAAGTGGCATTGAGGTGTTAGCGCAAAACGAGTTTGCCGTTCCTGAATGCCCAGAGCCTGCATTAACCTTTGTCGAAAATGCGCTGTTAAAAGCCCGTCATGCGGCGACATATTGTCAATTACCGGTTATTGCTGACGATTCCGGGTTAATTGTTGAGGCATTAAACGGTCAACCCGGCGTGCGCTCTGCTCGTTATGCCGGTGACAACGCGAGTGACCAAGACAATAATGACAAGCTATTATCTGAACTAAGCCTTATTGACCGAGAGCAACGCTTAGCCCGATTTGTCTGTGTAATGGTGTTATTGCGGCATGCCAATGATCCTTGTCCGATTATTGCTCAGGGCGTTTGGCAAGGTGAAATTGCTATGGCGCCACAAGGCGAGAATGGCTTTGGTTATGATGCCTTATTTTGGTTGCCAGAACTTAATTGTACCGCTGCGCAATTATCCAATGCGCAAAAAAATCAGTTAAGCCATCGTGGTCAAGCGTTAAAAAACCTGCGCAACGCTATACTTAAGCAAACTTTATCGTTTTAACCGCCCGCAGCCATGTAGTTTTTTAAGATTATCACCCCTTACCTAGCCATGAACCACGCGCAAAATGCTTCTGTTCCCGTTTATGCGGCTGTTATTGCCGAACGCTTTACAACCAATGTTTTAGCGATTTCACGTTTAGGTAATGGTTTAATTAACGATACTTATTTAGTACGAAGTGCCGGGCAATCGTTTGTTTTGCAGAAAATTAATGCCTCGGTGTTTACTAAGCCACAAGCGATTATTGAAAATTTTTTGTTAATTTCTGAGCATATACGCTTAAAACCTAAAGCGCGTTTACAAATACCCACCTTAATGCTCACCCAAAACGAAGAACTCTGGGTCATTGATGACACCGGTGAATTCTGGCGCGCACAAAGCTTTATTGCTGATACTTATAACTTTGACTATCTTCAATCGCCTGAGCAAGCGATACAAACCGGTTTAGCACTAGGACATTTTCATTTTTTATTTAGCGACTTACCAACATCGTTGCTTAATGATACCTTACCCGGTTTTCATATTACGCCAGGTTATTTAGCGGCTTACTACAGTATTGCTAATACCCCATACGCAAGAAGTGCTTTTTGCGAGCGCTTTATTGAGCAATTTGCCCCCGAAGCGGATAAATTAGAACGTGCTAAGCAACAAGGGGTATTGCCGATGCGCGTTATTCACGGCGATCCTAAACTTAATAATTTTTTATTTAATAAACCAGGACAAGCGATTAGCTTAATTGACTTAGATACGGTTAAACCAGGGCTGCTGCATTACGATATAGGTGATTGCTTGCGCTCCTGTTGCCATAACCACGATGACGATAGTTTTAATCTCGACTATTGTGCGCTTATTTTAGAGGCGTATTTATCGGAAATCGGTAGTATTTTTTCCAGTGCCGATTTTGATTATCTACACATCGCTATTCGTTTAATACCGTTCGAACTCGGCTTAAGGTTTTATACCGACCATTTACTCGGTAATCGCTATTTCAAAACGCAATATGCTTGTCAAAACCTGGAACGAGCCGAAGCACTCTTTCGCTTATGCGCATCAATCGATGCCCAAAAAATCGCAATGACCAAGATAATCAAACAGTTAGCCAAGGCTTCAATCTGACAATGACACAGTCAATATCCCATAACCGGCAGGAATTATTTGGCCTAACACTGGTGTTATTAGGCGCATTAGGATTTTCTAGCAAAGCTATTATTATCAAACTGGCCTATTCTGCTTCTGCTAACGTCGACGCTATTACGCTAATGAGCTTGCGTATGGTATTTTCATTACCGTTGTTCTTGCTCGTTGCTTGCTGGCATAACCGAAAGCCTAATGTTATGCCATTGAAACCCAAACAATGGCTAATGGTTAGCTTATTGGGCGTATTAGGCTATTATTTATCCAGTTATTTAGATTTTACCGGGTTATATTACATTTCAGCGGGACTTGAGCGCATTATCTTGTTTTTGTATCCAACGTTTGTTGTGCTTTTTACTGCATTGATTTACAAACGCTCAATTAAGTTGGCAACAGCACTGGCTTTAATGCTGTGCTACGCCGGCATGATTTTAATCTTCATAGAGCAATTGTCGCTGGACTCAACCGATATAGTCTTTGGCTCAGGTCTAGTGTTATTAAGCGCGCTGATTTTTGCTTTTTTCACGATGGGCAGTGGTATCATGACGCATAGCATAGGTTCAACCCGATTTACCGCTTACACTATGTCAATTGCCGGTATTGCTACGCTGATTCATTTCGCTGTCAGCCATCGTATTAACCTTACCGAGCTACCGAGCAACGTCTATTATTTAACTCTGTTTATGGCGGTATTCGCTACCGTAATACCAGCCTTTTTCATGAATGCCGGCATTCGCCGCATCGGCGCAGGGCCTGCGGCAATTATTAGTACGACAGGCCCTATAGGCACACTGATACTCGCGTTTTTCATTTTGCGTGAAACTATTACGATTAACCAGTTAGCCGGTACACTGCTAGTATTAACAGGCGTTTACGTCATAGGCCGCGTTAAATGATAACTGGCGTCACACTCGTCTTTAACCTTTTTGCTTGCTCTTATCGTGTCACCGAATGCAATGATTAAATTTACTAAAATGCACGGGCTTGGTAATGATTTCGTCGTTATCGATGCAATTAACCAAACCATAGAATTAACCGCCGAACAAATCAGAAAATTATCAGATCGCCATTTCGGCATAGGCTTCGATCAATTATTACTGGTAGAACCTCCTATCAGTGACACAGCCGACTTTAAATACCGTATTTTTAACGCTGATGGCAGCGAGGTCAGTCAATGCGGCAACGGTGGGCGTTGCTTTGCCCGCTTTGTGCGAGATAAAGACTTAACTGCACAAAAGCGCATTTGCGTAGACACACATGCACAGCAACTTGTGTTATATATCGGCGACGATAATTTAGTGAAAGTCAATATGGGGATTCCTAAACATGCACCCTCAGAGATTCCATTATTAGCCGATCAAGAAGCTAAGTTTTATACGGTGACGATTAATGATATAGAAAAAGCGTTTGGTGCGATTTCAATTGGCAATCCCCATGCGGTTATTCAAGTTAACGATATTAAAACCGCGCCCGTTCATGAATTAGGCAAAGCCTTAGAAAGCCATGCTATCTTTCCAGAACGTGCCAATATCGGTTTTATGCAAGTCATAGATAGAACCCATATTAAGCTCAGAGTGTTTGAACGCGGTGCAGGAGAAACGCTAGCCTGTGGTAGTGGTGCTTGCGCGGCCGTCGTGGTAGGCATAGAGCAAAATCTGCTCGATCATGACGTATCGGTAGAATTACCAGGAGGTGAATTAAAAATCGCCTGGGCCGGTCGTGGAGAACCGGTATTTATGACGGGACCTGCGGTGCCCGTTTTTGATGGTCAATTTTCTTTAAGCAATAAAGCCTTCGGCCCGGGTATTTCAGCCAGTCAGGTTGAATTGTATTTGCAAAAGCACCCTGAATTTTTTAATGAGCATTTAGAGTTGCTTGAAAAAATAACCATTCCCCACCCCAGCGGTAATGCGATTTCATTAATTTCGAAACAATTGGAAATGTTCCGTAGCCGTCATCACGAAATGGAAAGCCAATTGACGACGTTAATCGATATTGCGCGTGATAACGATACAGCAATTATGCGTATGCACAAATTGACCTTAGCGTTACTCGATGCCTCAACCCTAGAGGAAGTACTGGAAAATCTGACCATTGTTTTCAACGATTATTTTTTCACCGATTTTTTCGCGCTAAGAATTGTAGGCAACAGCCCTAGTCCTAACTTAGAAGAAACTTTTATACCACACGGTAGTGAACACTTAGTACCTTTTCTGAAAGAACTGAACAATCACACACCTTCTTGTGGTATGCCTACGCTGGCTCAAGCGCGGGTGTTATTTGGCAGCGCAGCAGCCGAGGTTAAGTCTTGTGCCATTATTCCGATGTGTTTTACTGAGCTTGAAGGCATTCTCGCCATAGGTAGCCGGGAAAAAGACCGCTATCATTACAGTATGGGTAATATGTTTTTAACTCAAATGAGCGAGTTAATCGGTACGCGTTTAATCTCATTATTACAAAAGCTATGACATTACTTGCTGGCGACCCATGGATAGAACATTACATTGATTCATTAGCGAGAGCAAAGCGCAACTCGGAACATACGCTTAGCGCTTACCAATCCGATCTCAGACAATTTAGTGACTATTGCCAACAGCAAGATATTCAGGATTGGCAAGTGGTTAATACTAAGCATATCCGCGCCTATATCGCCAAACTACATAAAAGTGATGCTAGCGCTAAAACACTAAGACGAAAGCTATCGGCCATTCGGAGTTTCTTGCGTTTTTTACAAACACAACACGTATTAGACCAAAACCCGGCGCAGTATGTAAGAACGCCTAAACTTGCCAAAACCTTGCCCAAAATCATGGACGTTGATCAAATGCAAGGCCTGCTTGATGCGGGTGCTGAATCATGGCTTGAGATTCGCGATGTCGCTATCTTTGAACTGTTTTACTCATCGGGATTACGCCTCAGCGAACTGACGTTATTAGATTTAACTGATTTGGATTTAACCGGACAAACCGTAAGAATACGTCATGGCAAAGGCAATAAACAACGCGACTTACCTATAGGCAGCAAAGCGTGTAAAGCCATAACCCTTTGGCTAAGTTATCGAGTCAAGTTGGTAAAACCTGATGAAACCGCCGTGTTTATTTCCAAACGAGGTACGCGTATTAGCCAACGCAATATCGAATTAAGACTTAAACAGTGGTGTGTTAAAAAGCAAATTCCTAACAACATACATCCACACATGTTAAGACATTGCTTTGCTAGTCATTTTTTAGAATCAAGCCAAGACTTACGTGCCGTACAAGAAATGCTAGGCCATAGCAGCATCGCCACAACCCAAATTTATACCCATTTAGATTTTCAACATCTCGCTAATATTTATGATAAAACCCATCCCAGAGCGAAAAAAAAGTCAACCGATGATAAGCGCATTAGGCAAAATATTGAAAAACCTGATAACATGTCATAAGTTTTTCACAGTTTTCATAGTGACAGATTCTTACTTCGTAAAGGTACAAAAATGGCGTCTAACGATATACATGATGTAAAATCCAGAGGCATTCTTTGGGGATTCGGTGTTTTTACTAGCGTCGTCATGGTCGTCTTAGTCGTTTTAGGTGCTTGGTGGGGAAGCGAACCCGGTCAATTCAACATTATTGACGAAGCGGAAAAATATGCCAAAGAAACGCATGAGACCGAGCAACTTCCCGTCGGTTATGTGTACACCAATACCTTAGCCCATATCGCTGAAGTACTCCTACACAAACCAGGCGGCTATATCACCAACGATGTCGGGCCTCCAGGCGTATTATTAGACAACGTACCCAATTGGGAATTTGGCGCGCTCGTCATGTTACGCGATGCCACATCGGCGCTTAGAAACCATTTCTCACGCGATCAATCGCAATCTCAGGAAGACCCTGATCTTGCAACGGCTGAGCCGTATTTTTATTTTGAAAACGATTCCTGGGCTTTACCATCGACCGAAGCTGAATACCAAAAAGGCATAGAAGGCTTACATAAATATATGGAGCGTTTTTCACACCATGAAGGCAGCGTCAAAAAAGCGCAATTTTATCCCAGAGCAGATAACCTTTGGCAATACACCGAAGTGGTTATTAAGCGCTTAGGTGGTCTTTCTACTCGCTTAAGCGCTAACAGCTCAAGTTCCAACCTTGGCCCAGGATTGACCGATCTTGAACGACAAGAAGCCGAAAAAATAGGCACCCCGACTGCCAAAGTGACTTGGCTTGAAATTGACGATGTCTTTTACGAAGCGCGTGGTGCAAGTTGGGCGTTGTTACACATTTTAAGAGCCGTTCGTCATGACTTTAGAGATATTTTGCTAGATAAACGCGCAATGCGTACCGTTGAAATTATGATTAAGGCGCTAGAAAACTCATTACAACCTATTTTCAGCCCTATGATATTAAATGGCGATGGTTATGGCTTATTTGCCAACTACTCGCTCACTATGGCTAATTATATTGCTAGATGTAACGCATCAGCCTTAGATTTACGCGACATCATGAACCGTGGGTAATAACGTGGACGAACAACTCAATGAAAACTTAAAACAACTCAGCACATGGAAACGAATTTTCTTCATGCTGATTTTTTCCATCATAGGCGAGTTAATACGCATGTTGCTATGGGCCGTTATCCTATTACAAATCGTATCTAGCCTGATTACCGGTAAACCTAACAGCAATATTTTAAGTTTTGGCCGTAACTTATCGTTATATAGCTATCATATTTTACTGTTTATGACCTATAACACCGATACCGTGCCTTTCCCTTTTTCAGAGTGGAGTATGACGGAACAATTAGATAACGCTAAACCGTATCCGACTAACAACTCTTCATCTAATTAAGCTGAAGCGGCTGGCAGTCTATTGATAACAGCCAGTCGCATAAGCAACTACCTATTCAATTTGCTCTTCGTCGTCATCATCAAGCAGCTCATCTGCTTCAATAAACTCTTCTGCATCACCTGTAATCAACGACTTTAGGTACTTATACAATTGCCTTGCTGAACGGGGTGGTCTGCCTGTTGTTGATTCTTTTTGCGCATTTCTTAGCAACTGTCTCAAATGCTGCCTATCAGCATCAGGATAGTCATCAATTAGCTCAGTTAAAGCATCATTACCCTCTTTTAGTAAGCGCTCACGCCAGCGCTCGGCTACATGATGCTCTCGCACTGCATGGGCGGATTTATGTTCAAAACGCGCTATTTTTTCGATAATCGGCGCCGCATCTATTTTATACAATTGTCCAGCAATATATTTCAACAAACGTTTCCGCGCGCCCTTTGGCGGCATATCCGCTGCTTGTATAACACCTTTTTGAATCTGCTCAGGTAAATCCAACGATTGAATTTGCGCTAAGGTTAAGCCGGATATTTTTTCGCCCAAGTCAAACATTGCGGCAATTTCTTGCTTTATGCGCGTCTTATTTGGCCGCACTGCATATTCAACTGGCTCTTCTTCGGGAATAAAAAAATCGTATTCTATTTCGATTTCGTCAAACTCTTCGTTCATAAATCACCTTTGCCAACAGTAATGGCTTGCCAAGCTGCCAGCTTGTCAGAAAAACTCAACGCCGCATAAGCAGGACTCGTCGAGGGTAAACGTTGATATATTAATTCGGGAAACTGACCACTTAGCTCTTTCAATACATAACGCTGAAATAATTTCTCCGCACCACCGCCATTAAAGTAAACCACGCTAAGCTTAGGATGGGCAGAAAAAAAAGCACTAAAATCATTTACGATAATCGTAGACTGCTCGATTGCTGCATCTAAGCTTCCGAGCCTAAAGCAACTTTGTAAAACATCCCAAAGCGCAATATCGTTACTAAGCAAATACTGTTTACGCTGACTATAATCAGTCGTTAAGTTATAACCCAATAAAGTTGCCATAATAGGCCAAAACGCATTTCTAGGGTGGGCATAATATTGCTGCTGTCTTAACGATTCTACACCCGGCATCGTACCTAAAATTAATACGCGTGCGTTGTCACTGACAATAGGCGGAAATCCAGTAATTGCAGGTAATTTATCAGTCATGAGTCTTTATTTAATAACAGATAATGCGATAATGCCCAGCCAATTATTTTAAGGAAAACACACTGATGTGGTTTAAAAATCTCTATTTGTTCAAACTCTCCGAACCTTTCGCATTAACCGCGCCACAATTACAACAACAACTAGAAAATATTGCGTTTAGGCCTTGTGCACCGCATGAGGAAGCCAATATTGGCTGGACCTCACCTATGCCAGGCGCGTCCAACGAACTCACCTACGCCATTAACGGCTTTATGATGATTTGCGCTAAAAAAGAAGAACGCGTATTACCCTCGCAAGTGGTTAATGAAATGCTGCAAGAGAAAATTCAAGAAATAGAACTACGCGAAGCGCGTAAACTCGCTAAAAAAGAACGCACCGCGCTTAAAGACGAACTTATCTTTGACTTACTGCCTAAAGCATTTACTTTTTCACGTAAATATTATGCGTATATCGACACACAAAACGGTTGGATTGTCGTTGACTGCTCATCGGCTAAAGTCGCCGAAGATTTATTAAGTTTATTGCGTAAATGCCTAGGCTCACTGCCCGCTGTTCCTATTAACACGGTTAATAAGCCTACGCAAGTCATGACCGATTGGTTGAATCAGCAAACCTTACCGGACGATATTCAACTCGAAGATGAATGCGAATTACGCTCTGTCGAAGAAAATGCAGCCAGTGTACGCTGTAAACGCCATGAACTCATCGTACCTGAAATCAAAAACCATTTAGATAGCGGCAAAGTCGTTATTAAACTCGCGCTAAATTGGGCCGATAGACTGTCATTTGTATTAGATGAACAGTTAGCCGTTAAGCGTTTACGCTATTTGGAGCTAATTCAAGAACAAAGCGATGACATAAATGCTGAAACTGAAGCCGAGCAATTCGACGCTGATTTTGCGATTATGACGGCAGAATTTTCTGTGTTTATTGCACGTTTAACCGAGCTATTCGGCGGTTTACAAGCTGTATAAAAAAAGCCCGATGGCATAACCATCGGGCTTTTTTAATTCTCTAAAATGAGAAAATTATTTCATCATTTTACCTGTCTCTTATACACATCTCCGAGCCCACGAGACCAGAGAGGAT
>CAWUNX010000014.1:0-21299 GCA_963923905.1 uncultured Methylocucumis sp. | reverse complement strand
TTCTACAGTATACCCCTTTTTTGTTCAGCAATAGTTGCGCCGAACTGTATTGGTCCTTGACCTTTATATAAATCTTCCCAGCGCATAACATCGCTGCCAAAATAAAAAGGAATAAATGCCTTACCGGTTGAGTGGTTCGCCGAATCAGTCGGATCACCTATCAAATCATGCACTTGCTTTTGCGACATGCCCGTTTTAATCTTGCTAAAAGGACTGGTTGATGGAATAGCGACCGAATTAACTGCCACTCCCGGATTATTCGTTGCAACATTACTGCTAGGATGTGATGCACAAGCCGTCAAAATAACAACCAAAATGATTACGCCAAGCGAAATAGATAGACGCGCCATAGTTATCCTCTCATTTGATAAATTAAGTTAATATCATGCTCAACTACACGATGTCATGATTATAGTTCAAACCATTTAATACTTACCTACTAATATTTGATGTTAATGATTTTTAAGTCGGCTTAGAAATGACGACAGCACATTTGAATAGAACGCATCAATGTAAACCCCCTATGCTTAACACCTCAAAACACCTACATTTGCTATTACTAGCCATCAGTTTTTATACCCGCATTCCAATTAATCGTCCGTTAAATCATGACTGGCTGGCTGCTGCGAGTGTTTATTTGCCGGTCATAGGCTGGCTTGTTGGGGCTATGACGGCACTTGTTTTTTACAGTGCTGCGCTGCTATGGCCTGTACCTAGCGCAGTATTATTAAGCTTTAGCGTAGGCTTGCTGTTAACAGGCGCGCTACATGAAGATGGTTTCGCCGATATGTGCGATGGCTTTGGCGGCGGTCACGATAAAGCCCAGATTCTGACGATTATGCAAGACCCGCGTTTAGGCAGTTTCGGTACGATAGGTTTAATGGTTTTGTTGTTATTAAAAATAAGCACGCTGTGTGCATTACCCGCTAGCCAAACGCCTTGGATTTTGCTCGCCGGGCATAGTCTTAGCCGATTTCCGCCACTGTGGTTAATGCATCATTATGACTATGCTCGCATCGGCGCATCTAAAAGCCAGCAGGCAGTCATGCGTTTAAGCCTTGGTGATTTAGGCTTTGCAGCCATTTTTGCGCTATTACCGTTGCTGTTATTACCTAAATTTTGTGCAATAGCATTATTGCCTATGGCTTTAATAACCTTAGGTTTAGGCCGTTATTTTAATCGCCGAATTCAAGGTTATACCGGGGATTGTTTAGGCGCTAGTCAACAGATAAGCGAAACCGTGTTTTACTTAAGTCTCTCAGCGTTATGGACGTTTATTTAGTCAGACATTGCCAAACCAGCGCGTCGTTGGGAACTTGTTATGGTCAAACCGATATGCCGTTAGCGCCGGATTGGCAACAGCAACTACCAAGCATTCAATGTTGCTTGCCTAGCACAGCTTTAGTGTTTAGCAGCCCGCTAAGCCGTTGTTTACAATTAGCACAGGCATTAAGCGATGATGTGCGTATTGATGATAGGCTGGTAGAGTTGAATTTTGGCGCTTGGGAAAATCGCTTGTTTTCAGCATTGCCAGAAGCCGAATTGCGCGATTGGTGCGAGCATTACTTGGATGCCGCACCACCTGATGGTGAGAGCTTCACGCAATTACAGCAACGTGTACAGGCGTTTTATCAGGATTTAACAGCGCTTAACGCCGCATCGGTGGTTATCGTCACCCATGCCGGCGTTATTCGTGCCTTATTGACGATTCATCATGGTATTAGCGCTGAGCAAGCCTTTGCGCTAAGCGTTGAATTTGCCTCGGTGCATCGCTTAACGCTTTAAACGATAGAGTGCGGAAATGTCTTCATCAGCAAAGCCTTGCTCCATCAGGTGTTGGTAGTCGTCAACCGTCATATCGCTAACAGGAATCGCAACACCCGCCGCTGCCGCCATGGCTTGACAGATTTTTAAGTCTTTATGATGCAAGCCTAATTTAAAACCGGGTTTAAAACTATCATTGACCATGGTTTTGCCACGATGGTCTAAAAACCAATTCCCTGCCGCACCACCGGCAACGACATCAATAATTTTTTCTAGCTCTAGCCCTTGTGATTTCGCAAAAGCTAAGGCTTCAGTCACGGCTTGGTTAATTCCCGCGCACATAATTTGATTGACGGCCTTAGTGGCTTGACCAGCGCCAGTTGGCCCCATATGTATGATGCGCTTCGCCATCGCGCTTAATACCGGCATGACCTGTTTTAACACTGCTTCATCACCACCGACCATCATAGCCAATGTGCCATTATTCGCGCCTTCTACGCCACCCGACACCGGCGCATCGAGAAACGCAATATCGTTAACCGCGAGTATTTGTGCTGCTTGTTGTGCGGTTGCATTGCTCACGGTAGACATATCGACCACAATCGAACCAGGCTTAGCCGCATTGGCAATTTGCTGAACCACGTCAAGCACATCGTTATCCGCAGTCACGCACAACGCAATCATTTCGACCGCTTCGGCTAACCTGTCTATGCTTGGATAGCAAGTTACCTGTAAGTCATCTGCACAACGCTGAGCGGTCGCGACTGTTCGGTTATAAACACCCGCCAAAAAACCATGCTTAGCTAAGTTTTTTGCCATCCCCTGCCCCATCGCGCCTAAGCCAATAAATCCAACCTGCATGATTATTTCTCCAAATAGGTATAAGCGTTTAAACCGGCGTTGAGTTCTTGTTCGTAGGCCTGTTGTAACTCTACGCTTAAATCACTGGCCGCCAGTTTGGCTTTAAACGCGGCTTTTAATTCGTCACTGCTAATATGCACATAATCTAATAATTCCGACACGTCTTCGCCTTCTTGTAAATCAAAAAACTGATAACCGTTCTCATCGATTTTGATGTTAATAGAATGGGTGTCGCCGAATAAGTTATGCATATCGCCTAAGATTTCTTGGTACGCGCCTACCATGAAAAAACCGATTAAATACGGTTGTTCGCGGTTAATCGTATGGATAGGCATGGTTTTTTCCAGGTTTTGCCCATCGACATATAAATCTATACGACCATCGGAATCACAGGTTAAATCTTGAATCACAGCACGCCGACTTGGCTTTTCGTTTAAACGGTGTATCGGCATGATAGGAAAAACCTGGTCTATGCCCCAAATATCTGGCAATGATTGGAATAACGAAAAATTACAAAACACTTTATCAGCGAGTTTTTCTTGCAACTCTTGCAATATCGCCGCTTCATTTTGGTTATTAGGATTTAAATGCGTCACTAAACGCTGGCAAAACAAGGCGTAGTCGTTTTCAGCCTGGGCTAAACCATTGATATTAAGCTTATCACGGGCAAATTTCGCGCGCGCTTCTGCTACTTGGAAATACGCATCATGATAAGCCTCAACCGGATTAGTAAAATCGGCATTAACGTCTAAAGCCTTAGCATCGCTGTATACCGTTTCTATATCGGTGACATTAGTGATTAACACGGCATGGTGCGCTGTTAACGCGCGCCCCGATTCGGTAATAATATCGGGTTGTGGCACTTGCTTTTCAGCGCAAACATCGGCAAAACTGCGCACAATATTTTGCGCGTACTCATCGACGCTATAGTTTATCGACGATTCACGACGCGAGCGGCTGCCATCATAATCGACGCCTAAACCACCACCGGCATCGACGATTTTAATCTGTGCGCCTAATCTATACAGCTCGACATAAAATTGCCCCGCTTCTTTTAACGCGATTTTAATATCGTGAATATTAGCGATTTGCGAACCCATGTGAAAATGCATTAACTTTAACGCTGATAACAAGTTAGCTTGTTTTAAACGCTCAACTAGCTGCAAGACTTCGTAAGCATGTAAACCAAATTTAGATTTTTCGCCACCGCTGTTTTGCCATTTACCTGCACTAATACTGGATAAGCGCACCCGCAAACCCAACATAGGCTGTACGTTTAAACGCGCTGCTTCTTCGATGATTAATTCGAGTTCCAAGGGTTTTTCAATCACTAAATACAGATTTAAGCCCATTTTCAAGCCTATCAGCGCTAGGCGAATATACGCACGGTCTTTATAACCATTACATACCACGACACCTTGATGCGATAAGGCCATAATCGCTAATAATTCAGGCTTGCTGCCCGCCTCTAAGCCAATATTATCAGCGGCTAAAATCCCTTCAACCACTTGCCGTTGCTGATTGACTTTAATGGGATAAACCGGCGTATAATGACCTCGATAGTTGAGTTTTTCCGCTGCCTTTTTAAATGCCTGGTCTAAACGCTGTACTCTATCTTTCAAAATATCAGTAAAACGCACTAAAACGGGTAACGATAACTGCTTCTCGGTTAACGATTCGGCGATTTCTAATAAATCTAGCTCTAAGTCTTTGTCAGCACAAGGCTTTACACTGACATGACCGCGTTCATTAATGGCAAAATAGCCTTCGCCCCATTGCTTAATCGCATAAACCTCGGCGGCCTGTTGTATCGTCCAATTGCTGTCATCGAGTAAATTCATTTAACACTCCGCGTGTCACAAAAAAGAGCGCGAATTCTAATATAATGGCTGGCCTAATATTCGTTTATTTTTCAGGAATTCCTACATGAATCCAACACAATGGTTTACTGAGCAAGCCCCTGGTGATGAATTAGCCTTTTCATTAGCCATCAAACAAAAATTGCACGAAGAACAATCACCGTTTCAACACTTAGAAATTTACGAAACCAAAACCTTTGGTAACTTAATGGTAATTGACGGTTGCACGATGGTTTCTACCCGTGATAATTTCTTCTATCACGAAATGATGAGCCACCCAGTATTATTTACCCACCCCAATCCCAAACGAGTGCTGATTATCGGCGGTGGCGATTGCGGTACATTAAGAGAAGTTTTAAAACACTCAAGCGTTGAACATGCTTTACAAATCGACATTGATGAGCGTGTCACGCGTTTAGCTGAGATATATTTTCCGGAACTTTGTGAGTCTAATTATGACCCAAGAGCCGAGTTGCAATTTATCGATGGCATTAAATGGGTAAAACAAGCCGCACCCCAATCTATCGATATTATCATCGTCGATAGCACAGACCCGGTAGGCCCGGCAGAAGGCTTGTTCGGCGTTGATTTTTATCGCGATTGTTATGCGTGTTTATCGGAAAACGGGTTATTGATACAACAAAGCGAATCGGCGTTATTACACATGAATTTAATCGCAGCTATGCGCGATGCCATGCGCAGCGCTGGTTTTGCCGAACTACAAACTTTATTTTTTCCACAATGTATTTATCCATCCGGCTGGTGGAGCGCAACCATCGCCAGCAAAACTGAACTCTCCGGTTTTAGAGAACACGACAGCGCTAATAAACCTTTTGCAACCGTTTATTACAACAGTGATATTCATAAAGGCGCGTTAGCGCAACCTGAATTTTTTAAACAAGCGTTTCCTAAATAAATGCACGATACTACGACGACTTTTAAATTAATTGAGCGTATTAGCAATTTAGTACGCTCAGAAGAACGCAAAAAATTTGCTGCGATTGGGTTGCAGCCGATTCATGTGCAAGTATTAGATTATTTAGCAACCTGTAATCGCTTTAGTGATACGCCTGCCGCTGTCGCTGAGTTTTTAGGCTTAACCAAAGGCACCGTATCGCAATCGATACAAGTGTTAGAGCGCAAAAATTACTTGGAAAAAAGCCAAGACGCTCAAGATGGACGCGTCGTGCATTTGGCATTATCCGAAGCTGGTTTAAAGCTGTTACAAGACATTAAACCTATGGATGTGTTTGAAAAAGCTCAGCAGGCTATTATCGAACACGGTTATGATAGTTTAGACGCGGCATTAAGCGGATTATTGGCAGAATTGCAAAAAGCAAACAGCGCTAAAAGCTTTGGCGTTTGCCATAGTTGTGTTAATTTCATCGAGCAAGACAATCATTATGTTTGCAACTTAACGCAATTACCGTTAAGCCAAACAGATGCCAAAAAAATCTGCCGCGAACATGTGTTAGCCGAACAAGCCGCTTAACACCTACGACTGTTGCCCAGTACCTATCTAGTTAACCAATAGCTCTGATGGCTTACCTAGCAACTTACTATAACTTATTGTATTGAGAGGCCTTATGTTTGATACCAAAACCATTGATGATATTGCAAACCGGTTATCGGGTGCCGTTCCACCAGGATTAAACCAGTTCAAAGAAGATATGGAAAAAAACGTCCATGCGATTGTGCAAAGCGTATTGGGCAAACTTGATTTAGTCACACGCGAAGAGTTTGAAGTGCAAAAACTGGTGTTAGCCAAGACCCGTAGCAAACTCGAAGACTTGGAAAAACGTGTTGCGGATTTAGAGCAACAACTTTTTAGCAAAGAAGAAATGTAAATCACCCACTAAGTACAACGCCCACCTGTTCAGCTATGTCTTTAGCCATTATCTACAGCCGTGGGCGTTCTGGTTTATCCGCACCGTTAGTCACAGTAGAAGTACATGTTAGCAACGGTCTACCTAGCCTATCTATCGTGGGCTTACCTGAAGCTGCGGTAAAAGAAAGCAAAGATAGGGTGCGTAGCGCAATCCTCAACTGCCAATTTGAATTCCCGGCACAACGCATCACGATTAATTTAGCACCCGCCGATTTACCCAAAGAAGGTGGACGTTTTGATTTAGCGATTGCCTTAGGCATTTTAGCGGCATCGGGTCAACTGCCAACGCAATCACTCTCTGATTATGAGTTTTTAGGCGAACTATCGTTAAGCGGCGATTTGCGCCCTGTCACTAGCGTGTTGCCTGTTGCGATACAAGCACAACAACTAGGCCGAAAGCTATTATTACCGCGTGAGAATCTAGCTGAAGCGGTGTTAATTAAAGACATCACTGTTATTCCAGCCGAGCATTTATTAGCCGTTTGTGCGCACTTAACAGGGCAAACCACTCTCGAAGCGGTTTCTCAAGCGCCGACACAAGCCTATCAACTTAACACCGAATTAGATTTTGCCGATGTACATGGACAATACCATGTCAAACGTGCTTGTGAAATCGCTGCCGCAGGCTCGCATAATTTACTAATGCTAGGTCCTCCAGGTACGGGCAAATCCATGATTGCTGCGCGTATGCCGACTATTTTACCGCTATTATCCGAACAGCAAGCGCGTGAAACCGCGAGTATAGCCTCGCTCAGTGAAATAGGCGTTAATCCTGCCACTTGGCTACATCCACCTTATCGCGCGCCTCATCATACGGCGTCCGCACCGGCTTTAGTCGGCGGTGGTAGCCAACCAAAGCCCGGCGAAATATCGTTAGCACATAATGGCGTATTATTTTTAGACGAGTTACCCGAATTCGACCGAAAAGTCTTAGAAGTGCTGCGCGAACCGCTAGAAACAGGCCATATCACCATTTCACGCGCGAATCGACAAGCCGAATTTCCCGCGCGTTTTCAGCTTATCGCAGCGATGAACCCTTGTCCCTGTGGTTACTTGGGCGATGCCTCTGGACGTTGCCGCTGTACGTCAGAACAAGTCGCTAAATATCGCGGTAAAATTTCTGGCCCATTATTAGATCGCATAGACATGCATTTAGAAGTACCTAGAATCGCCCATGAAATATTGCGTAAAGGCTCACCGGAAGGCGAAGAATCTAGCGCTACTATTCGGCAACGGGTAATCAATGCTCGCAATCGCGCGCTAACACGTTGTGGCAAAGCCAACTCGGCTATGAGCGCCAAAGAAGTGAAACAATTTTGCCAAGTATCAGACACTGGCCATCAGCTGCTAGAACAAGCGATGGAAAAATTCGGCTTATCAAACCGCGCTTATCATAGGATTTTAAAGTTAGCGCGAACCATAGCCGATTTAGCCGACGCGCCAAACATCGACATTAAACATTTAAGCGAAGCCATTGGTTATCGAAAATTAGATAGAAAAGTATAACTTACAATAACTTATCCAAAGCCGTCATTGCCCCTACCGCTACAACGACTAAGCTACCTAACTTAACTGTTCTAAATCGATAAGGTTCATCGTTAACCTATCTTCCATGTATCAAAAGCACCACAGCCATAACTTTTTTCCTTATGATTCAATCAATTTCAGAATAAGTTTGTAACAACGACTCTGGCGTAGCCTCATAAAAACCTTCAGGCGGTGTCCAGCAATCCGGGTCATATTTTTTCATCCAAATGATTAAATGCTGCATCACGGGTAATAAATCAGCACCTTTAGGCGTTAAAAAATATTCAAAGCGCACTGGTTTTTGCTGATACGAACGTTTACCGATAATACCGTGCTCTTCCAATTTTTTTAATCGATCCGCCAAAATATTCGTAGGAATACCCTCGGGCGAATGCTGAAAATCACAGTAACGCTTTTTACCCAAGCACATATCACGCACAATCACTAAACTCCATTTATCGCCTATTAATTCTAAGGCTTTGGATAACGGACATAAAGAGCGTGCTACAGTAGAAGACTCTATTTTCATTGACCAAATAACAACTATAACTTGCAAAAAACAAGTATACATGTAAAATCTACTCGCTTGCAAAAGACAAGCGACAATCCACCACTATCCGAGAGAGGTTTTATGAAACTGTATCATTTCCCTATTTCCCCTAATTCCCGTCGAGTTGTTGCAGTTATACATCATCTAGGCTTAGAGTGCGAACTTATAGCATTGGATTTAAGCAAAGGCGAACATTTAACCCCCGAGTTTATTAACTTAAACCCCAACCACATGATTCCTACCTTGGTTGATGGCGACACCGTGATATGGGAGTCGAATGCGATTATGCAATATTTATGCGCGAAAGTCGGTGACGATTCGCTCTGGCCTAAAGACCCTAAAAAACAAGCCGAAGTCACGCGTTGGCAATTCTGGCAAGCCGCGCACTTTGGTAGCGCGTGTTCAGTGTTTATTTATGAGCACTTAGTCAAAAAATTCTTAAATATTGGCGACCCTAATCCAGCCGAAATCGCCAAAGGCGAAGAGCGTTTTCATCGTTTTGCCAAAGTGCTTAACGAACACTTAGTCGGTAGAGAATGGTTAGAAGGCAACCATGTAACTTTAGCGGATTATTCGGTAGGCTCTTATTTAGATTTAGCTGAAATGGCGCAATTTCCGATGCACGGCTACGACGAAATGAAACGCTGGTATAAAAATATCGAACAACTACCGGCTTGGCAAAGCTCTATGCCGTCTAAAATTGGATAAGATGCTTTATATAACCTGAGATTGTGTTAACCCTTAGAAAGGTTTAGCCCTCACAATATTACCCCCTCTGAAAACAACACTCACTCAAGGCGGAACAGCTTTCCGCCTTGTTTTTTTAATCAGTCACGATAACGTCGTGCAACTAAATGCTCTGTTCTACGGTTTACACCCGTTTGCAATGTGGGTTGTAAATCCAAACCCGCTCTCATCTCACCCACTTTGTTAGCGTTTAAATCATGAATAATACAATTATCCAAAGCATCTTCTTGTTCTAACTTTTTAGCGAGTTGCTTCAAAATACGCGCAATTTCTTTCGCTTTACTAAATTGATAATAATCCGTTTTATTGGTATCAATAGTGATAGTCAGCATGATAGTTCTCCCACAACGTTTAATATTGGCTTGGACTATAGCTTATTAAGACTCGCGCCCTAGGGCTATGTGGTATTTACTGAGCAGTTGTGATTTTTAGCCTAACAAACAAACATCTTGCTGCGTTGCGTCTGAAACAACAACCCCAAAACTACGCTGTCGATTTAATATATCCCTAGCCCAACGCTGATGGGTGGTGATTTCACACATAGCGTTATGCATTTTAAACACCGCAGGGGCGTGTTCTTCACAAATGCTTAATGCCATTTGATAATCATCAGCGCTTACCGCATAAGCCGACTCAATTAAGGCGACTTGTTCCGGATGAATCGCGGTTTTTCCGGTTAAACCGTAGGCTAAATCGATATGGATTTCTCTGCGCAAGGTTTCTATATCATTTAAATATTCAAAGACAGGTGCTGATAAATGAAAATCATACGGCTTAAAAATCGTTAATAATTGCGCGATGACATGCGCTAACGGCGTGTCGTACAGCGTTAAGCCGCGAGTTCGACGTATGCCTAATAAATTAAATAAATCGTTGCCACCGACTCTTAACATCAGCACTTGCTGAACGATAGCCTCTTGCAATAATGCATCGCGTAACGCCTGCATCGCACCGACATCAAAAACCTCTTTGGTCTCTAACGTAGGCATAATTTTAAAATCGGTATTGGCTAACTGGTCAAAATAGGCGTTAAAAACCGCTTCATTAAACTTAGGTAACACAAAACCATCAATCTTCTCTATTCCAGACAACTGTAATAATTGTGCCAATAACTTAGGATGGCGCACCCGAATAAAACGAAAGCGCGGCTCAGCCGTTGTTTTAAGCGCCGCCAGGCAGTCTTTTAATTGCCTTAAGCTATGCTTTATCTCTTTATTTAATATGGCATCTTCGGTGCAAAAAATCATAGTACGCAAATAAGGCAGTTTCTCGCCATTAGCAATAGCCATTAAATCTGGCCTATGAGCAGGCATATATAGCGGTGCTCCCAGCTGCCAGGGAGACTCTAAATGCGAAGAAATTAAGGTCATTAATACAGTTCTTTGATAAGGGCTACCGCATGATACTCTAGTTCTGGGCAAGCATAGATAGGCACTGATTTTTCCTCCGCTAACCAGCGTAGATGTTGCGTTGCAGGCGCTAGCGTGTTTTTTAACAGCAATGCACGCGCCTCGCGTCTAAGTAATACACGCGTCGCTTCACCAATTCCTGGTTTAATAAAATTGACGTGGCTTACCTGGTATTGCTGCATAAGCGTCGTTAATAAGCGCTGCATACGCGCTTGTGCTGCCACTAAATCTAAACACGCCGGCTGCTCAGCCGTCAGCCAATCTGGCTCTATACGGGCTAAAATCTGCGCGACAAAATAGCGCGATACATCATACGGAATAAACTCACCGTAATAAACACAGGCATGAAAGCCCTGCTCAGCCACCCGCTGCGCATCGTATAACGAGCGACTCACTAAGCCGGATACCGTTGCATTTAAAATACACGAAGGAATTAAATAATCCTCAGTAGACGCTGCATAAGCCGCAGAACCCGATAAATCGGATAAAACATAAAGCTCAGCGGGAATCGCCACGCCATCACTGTCAGCAAAGTCCTGAAGACTTTGTCTTAACTGCTTAGCAATCACGCCCTTACCTGTCCAACCATCAACAAACACTAAGGACTCTGGCGAATGCCGCGCCAAAATATAGCGTAAGGCATTTAAATCCAAGCCTATATCACGAATAATCGAGACCGAATAATGCGTTGCCTGAATATCAAAATACTCGGTTAATACTTTTTTTAACATCACCCCCACAGGCGTACCCGCGCGTGCCAGCGACACCAAGGTCACGCCACGAGGTCTAGTCGCTACTATTTGCTTAGCCAAAACCAGCACATGTTTAGCTACAATAGCTTTATTTTGCCTTAACGCCTGTCGAAACAACGTCAGATAGGTCTCTGACGGCAAGGCTTCCTTGCTTAATAGCTGAGAATAATGCTTTTGGCCTGATTGAATCAGCCTTTCTTTCTCAGCAACTGGCGTATCTGGCACATCGACTCGCGTTAGCAAAAACTCCACATCACCGTCAGCATAACTGCCCGAAAACGGTTTATCCTCAAACACCATAAGTCTACCGGGGCTTAGCCCAATTGATAACGACTAATCACCGCTTGTAAACTCACACTATCTAGTTTTTGATTATCGACTTTTAAATACGCCACAGCATCGGTCGTATTCAAGGTCATTTCTTCTACGCCGACGATGTCTAACACCTCAGCGCTAAACGCATTATTATCAGTTTGATTCAAACCTTTAATAGAAATCAATAAATTAGCTAAATAACGCGGCGGTTTCATCGTCAACGACAACAACAACCAACTCGCCAGTGCTATGGCACAGAATAAAAATACCGATGCATCGCCGTAATGGCTTTTAAACCACCCACCTAACGCACCACCCAAAAACAAACCGAAAAACTGACAACTTGAATACGCACCCATCGCCGTGCCTTTTAAATCGGCTGGCGCTGTTTTAGAGACTAATGACGGTAACGTGGCTTCTAATAGATTAAAGCCGCAAAAAAACACGCCTAAACACGCGATAATACCTGCTAACTGCTGATGCAAACCCGCTAACCCAATTTCGGCTATTAATAACACCGCAATAGCGCCAATAAAAACCGGCTTCATTTTACGTTTTTTCTCAGCCAAAATAATAAACGGCACAGCAAAAACCATCCCTAAGCTAAACACCGGCAAATACACCACCCATTCATTACCCGGCATTAAGCCTGAACTGCGCAATTCGGTAGGCACAACCACAAAAATCGCCATTAACACCATGTGCAACACAAAAATGCCATAATTCAACCGCAATAATTCGCCATTTTTTAACGCGTCCAACATTTGCCCAGGCACAAACTCCGCATCGCGATGCCGCTTAGATTGTTTAGGATTAGGCACAAGAACTAACAACACCACAATGGCCAATACTGTTAACACGGCGGTAAAGCCAAACACCGCCGCCAAACCGCCAAAACCCGCCACAATAGGTCCAGCGACTAAACCGGCGCCAAATGACATACCGATGCTGACGCCAATCGTCGCCATCGCCTTTGTTCTATGCACTTCTTGTGTTAAATCGGCAACTAACGCCATGACGGCGGAAGAAATCGCCCCTGCCCCTTGTAAAGCACGGCCTACTAAAACACCTTCAATCGACGTTGATAACGCAGCGACGATGCTACCCGCCAAGAATAATAATAACCCAGCGATAATCACTTTTTTTCTGCCTAAACGATCCGACATTAAGCCAAACGGAATTTGTAATAACACTTGCGGCAAACCATAAATACCCATCGTTAAACCAATGAGTTGCGGTGTAGCGCCTTCAAGTTGTTGGCTAAATAACGACAATACTGGCAAAATCATGAATAACCCCAACATACGCAGCGCATAAATAGCCGCTAACGACAGGGTTGCATAACGCTCTGAAGGCGTCATCGGACTTGTAATATCTTGATAAGTTTGCAAAACCATACTCCTTGTTTAAACGGAAAGTCGCCAGCCTCTCACCTTTGCACAGAGACTGCGATAATCCCTTGATTATAACAACACCCAGCTAGGCTAGTGCGTTAAACACAGACCGAAACGTAAAAACCTAATTGCCGAATTTCGTCAGCAAACTCCGCCAACACCTCGTATGACAACGGTTTCAATAACTTAGCTTCTGACTGCATTGATGGGCGCGCAATCGTATACAACATAATATCTTGTACATTGCATTCATTTTTAATGCTCGCTAATGCCGTCAAATACGCCGATTTTTCAAAAACAGATAGACCCTGGCCATCATAATCAACCAAACAGGTTTGCAATTTCGTCGTACACAGCTCAGAAGCAATAACCAGATTAGTCAACGCTGAGCGCACGCTTTGCGCCGTATTGTTAATGCGCTTACGCCCTTGCTCGGTTGCACTATCGAATTTAAACCAAACCTGCCCGTGCTGGCGATGCAATTCCAGAAGTCCTAAGCGTACGCGAGGCTGATGAATCAAACTGCCATTGGTAATTAAGACAAAATCACTACCCGGAAACACCCTTTGCTGCGTAGCTATTTCAGCAATTTTAGCAATCGCGTCAGGAAACTCAGCTAAACTCGTCGGCTCACCATTGCCCGCGATGGCAATATCTTTAATGACGCGTTTATCAGGCGCAACCTCAAACCGCTCATAAAAATCACCTTGTAAAACATCGGCTAGCACACTATGTAATTCCTGCTCTAATAAGGCAAAATCTAAGGTAGGCGCAACACCGACTGTTAAATTTGGCACTTGGCAATATACACAACGCCAATTACAGGTATTATTGGTATTAAAATTAACCCCTATAGACAAACCACCGGCGCGCCTAGAAATGACAGGATACGCATAGCGTAACCCTAATATATCAGCGCGATGGCTGGTAACAGATAATTTAGAAGCCATTGCTTTTATCAAACCTTACACAAAACCGTCTATTGTACGGTTTTTATACCCGTTTTCAGACTAGCTACCAAAAAAACACCATGAATAGTCATTTATTTCAAGTCAACACCTACCTTACCGAAGATATAGGTATGGGCGATGTCACTGCTGCTCTAATCCCCGCCCACCTCAATGCCAATGCCGACGTGATTACTCGCGAAGCCATGGTCGTCTGTGGTCAAGTTTGGTTTAATGCGGTGTTTTACGAACTATCGCAACATACCATGATTACCTGGCAAGTAGACGAAGGCGCAGAAGTACCCGCCGGGACGCTGTTATGTCAGTTATCAGGCAATGCGCGGGTGTTATTAAGCGGAGAACGCACGGCATTAAATTGGTTGCAAACCTTATCGGCTACGGCTACGCAAGCCAGACAGTATGCGAATGCGGTGTTAGGCACTGGCTGCATTATTTTAGATACGCGCAAAACCCTACCCGGTTTAAGACAAGCGCAAAAATATGCCGTGTCTATTGGTGGGTGCGAAAATCACCGCATGGGCTTATACGACGCCGTGTTAATCAAAGAAAATCATATTTTAGCCGCTGGCTCAATCGCCAATGCCATTGCCAGCGCTAGACAGCAAAGCCAATTAAGCGTTGAAATCGAAGTTGAAAACTTAGCTGAACTCCAACAAGCCTTAAGCGCTAAACCCGACCGCATTATGTTAGATAATTTTTCGCTAGACGACATGCGCACGGCGGTCGAGCTGCGCAATGCAACAGCGCCCGACATTAGCCTAGAAGCCTCAGGTAACGTAGAACTAACCACAATAAAAAACATTGCCCTGACCGGTGTCGATTACATTTCAGTAGGCGCGCTAACCAAAAATATACACGCCATTGATTTATCAATGCGAATACAACTGGTTCAAGAATAACGGGCGGCTTTATGATAACCATTGAATTCAATAGCACAGAATTTCATCCCTATTTACCGGAAGACTGCCAAGTCAATCCCGGTGCCTATGGCTTTGAACTTGCGCTCTGGTTATCACAAACCTTAATGGCTAAAGGCATTATCACTGGCTATCCAGTAAGTGAAGATTGGGGTTGGTTTATAGAATACGTCGAAACCGACAACGAATTCATGATTGGCTGTAGCTCGCTAGCCGAATGCGGCGAAGGTTATAAAACCAATGCTCTAGCCTGGCGCGTGTTCATAAAACAATACTTGCCTTGGCATGACTGGCAAAAAAAACACGCCAAGCCGGAAATCACAAGGCAATTAGCGGACGCTATTATCGAAGCACTTACCGAAAATGGCATTCACATAACTAATCGACATTAATCACTTGAGCTACACTATTCGCTTGCTCAGTCTCTTGATACATGTCAAACACCGCCGCAGGCGCAAGCACGGCACGTCCGGCTCTTGCGACTCTAAAGACTTGATAAAACTTCATTTCATTAGGACTTAATAGCTTAGCGACGCGGACAATCTTGTCAGGATAACGCTGGGTTTCTTTAACCTGCTGCCAATAATCATCGCTTTTACTTTGAATCTTAGCATCAGCGAGATAGGTTTTATCGTTTTCTAAGCCTTCGGCAATAGCCGGTATCGCATCGCTAATAACGACAAAATCACTAGCCGGATGAGCATTGTTATTGGCTAATTGGCTGCGTTTAACCAATACTTCGCTGACAATGACATCACCAACATGAAGCGCTTGTTGGCTTAAGTCAATGGCCTCACTGCCTGAAGCGGTAACACGGCGGTAACTACGCGTAACACTTAAGTCAGCAGACTTAGCCTCGACAGCAATATAGGGCACGCCTACGTTAAGATTAGCCGTTACCGTATCAGTTGTAAGCGTATCCGCTACGATTAGCTGCGATAAATCCTGAGCCGGTGTTAAACCCGCAAATTCAGCGAAATAACCACCTGGTATTGCGGCTAACTTACCCAATACGGTTTTATTGCGCGTACTCACATTGATAGTGCGTGGTTTTGCCGAATGCGCTAAGGCCGCTTCTTGGCTAAGCAGTTGTCGAGTGTTATAAATCACTTGCGCGGTATCGTAAGTAGACAACCAATATCCATTCTGGCGTTGTTGTAACAGCGATTTAATTAATCGTGTCTTTAGTTCATCGGGTAAGGCTTTAGCATTATCTAATGCGCCTAACCCAGCTGAAATCACGCCTGACAAACCTAAAGTAAAACCTAATTCTGGCTTAAATTCGGCTTGATAGGTTTCTGGTTTTAATTCGGTGAGGCTCAGCTGTAAGCGAGTGATTAAACTTTGCTCTACTGTTTCGATATTAGCAAATTGCTTGTTAAAGCTATGATAACTCATAGACTTATAGCTTAATACGATGTTTAGCGCCGCAATCAACTGAGTGGTATTGGCGGTTTGGTCAGCAACGACTTTGTTAACAAAATCGGCTTGCTGCTGCCAAGGCTGTGACCACGTGCTAAATAACGGATAACGCGCTAAGCTAAAGGTATCCGTAGCGTCGACAGCTTGGGTTTGATTTGATAGCCACTCTATGCCTTTATTATAAAGCTTAGCAGCCCCCTCGACGTTTAACTCATTGGCGTAATGCAGGGCTTGCATGGCTATTAGCGTCACTGGCACGCTGGCTTCGCTGTCACTAGGCCACAAGCTAAAGCCGCCATCCGCTTTTTGATTGGCACGTAATTTTTGTATGCCTAACGCGGCATTTTGCTTGGCCTTAGTTAATATCTCGGTTAGTGGCCCTAATTGCTCTGGCTTAATCTCAGCTCTGGCTAATAAGTCCATTAACACTAAATTCGGCGCAATGCTATGCGCTAATTGCTCAGTACAACCATAAGGATATTGCACGAGAATAGTTGCAGCACTTAATGCCGCGCCTAATAAACCTGAATCGACTCGCACCGTTAAACGCTGTGGACTGGCCGAGGCTGGATAATCGGCAAACAAGCCGCTGTCTTTTAGCTGATAACGATAAGCTTGTGTTAAAAGAGGTTTTTTAATGGGAATATCAAAACTTTCCGCCCCACCGACTCTAACGCCATTCGGCGCCGTTAAACCGATTTGTAGCGTAGCTAGCCCGTCAGCACCTGAAGCCGCTAAACGCAACGGCCAGCGTTGTTCTTTATTAGCCGGAACAACGGCTTTAGGTGTGACTTCACCACTGACGTTGTTTAAGCGTTCAGGTAGCGTAATTTCACCGGATAAGGCTACGGGTTTATTTAACTGGTTGTTTACCCGAATAATGAAATCCGCCGTATCACCGATATACATAAACGGTGGCCCTAACATTTCCAGCGCGACATCGGTTGTGGTACGGAATTGTCCCGTCGCTTCACCTAAACGCCCTTGTTTATCATTAGCTACCGCTGTTACCAACCATTCGGTGATATTTGCAGGCATATCGACGGTGATGCTAACCTTGCCTTGCGCATCGGTGACTAAATGCGGAAACCAACCCGCCGTATCACGCATGGCCTTTTTAGCCAACTTACTTTGGCTTTTTAACGCGCTAAGTGAGAAATTAGGTTTACGCAATAAGTCCGCATAACCATAGCCTTGTAATTCATCGGAATAAAATGTCGCTAAGTTATTACGCTGTAACGGATAGAAATAATCGAATACATTTGGCCTAAATTCCGTTTGTACGGCATACACGGCTTTATCAACAATGCCAACTGCTAATTCGGTATTGACCGCCGGTGTGCCATCAGCATGTTGCACTAACACGTTTAATTGTGTGGTTTTAAGCGGCTCGGCTTCTGCCTGTTGGGGTTGAATCGTGAGCTTTAAGCGCTTATCCCAAGGCACGACACGAAACCCTAAAGTTTGCTCACGATACTTACCCCCTGGCATCGGCAAGGTCACGGTATGATAAAAACCGGTGCCATATTCGGGCTTTGCAGTGACGCTAAACCAATGGCTACGTCCTTTCAGTATTTGATTTTGGTTGCTAAAAATACGCGAACCGGTAGTCGTTTGCCAAACATAACCTTGTTCTTGTTGCCCCCAAGCTTTAGGCAATAAAGCAAAGATACTCGCCTGCTCACCCGGGCTTAATAGCGTATGCGAAGTGTACAACTCTAGCTCACTGCTGTCCGTGATCGCCTCACCGTTATTACCCGCCACAATTAAGCTTGCCGGTAATGAGGTTGCGGGATATTTAAGCGTATGCTCACCTAACATCTCTAATTTCGCAATCGCCGTTAAACGTCCATAACCTGATAATGTAGGTAATGCCAATTGCTGTTGACCCTTAACATCGGTTTTAAACGGCAGTTTTACCAACGTTTGTTTGCCCGTATTAGGCTGGGTTAGCTCAACATCAATCACGCCACTGGCATAAGGTGCAGGTTTGCCATCGGCAAAACTGCTTTGAATTAACAACGCTAAGTCTTTTTCACCTAACGCAGCAACCGTCTTACTAAAACGCAAAGCAGGTTGCGCCTCGGATAAGGTTTGATAAATATTTTCGGTTAACACCGCCGTACTGCCAGCCGCATCTTGCGCTTTAACCATTAAGGTATAAACCCATTCTTGCTGGCTTTGCTCACCTGTACCCATAGGCACGGTAAACTCAAAACTACCCTCGCCGCTATCCTCTAAACGCGCGGCATTTTCCCAAGGATTGCTTAATTCGGTCGCTTGTCGCTCTTCAATCGAGCTAAATACTCGGCGCGGTTGGCTAAGTGTATTGCTAGATTTGATTTGACCAAAATAATCTGGTCCTGCCGCTAGGCCTAACCCAGCGTCTTCAACAAACTGTGGTGCTTCAAATTTCTTTCTGTATAAAAATACTTCAAACTTAACATCTTGAGGAATACCGCCGCTATAGCGTTTAGCATGAAATTTTAATTTGAAGGTTTGACCTGGTGTAATCACCGAATCATGGGTTAGCTCAGTTAAATAAAACGTCGGCTTTTGATAATCTCTAACTCTAAATTCACCGCCGTAGGCTTTATCGTCTATCTCGGCTAATAATCGATAAAGGCCTGGTGTTTGCGAGTTGTCCAAGGCAAAACTGCCGGAAAATGTCGCAAAATCGGTTACTTCAGCCGTTGCGGTCAATCCTGTCGCACGGCCATCGGCTTGTAATAGCGACACTTTAGATTGCTTGTTTTTTATCGCTGGAATCTGTAATTGCCCGTCCTGTGCTTTGCGGATAATCCCTTTGTAAAAAAACATTTCGCCTGGCTTGAAAATAGGTCTATCCGTCATGACAAAAACACTACGTTCATAGTCTTGCGCTGGCAAAAAATCAGTCGCCGTTAACGCGGTTCGAGTTTGGTTGTTTAATGTCGCATCGACTTTGACTAATAACTTGCCGTCTAATAGGCCTTCAGGATTATTAAACAATAATTCACCACCCGCATTGGTTTTATCGGCTAACACCTGCCACTTTCCACGGCCATCACGATAACTAACTGTGGCATTGGCAACCGGGGTTAAACCACGCTCAATGGCTCTGACTAAGACTTGTTGCCCTGATTGTTTAACTTGCACCGATAAGCTACTGACTTGTAATAAACATTGGGCTTCATTCTTACCTTGCACTGCTTGCACCAGGTAAATACCGTCGGGGAGTTTATCGAGTTGAATATCGCGGATTTTATAGCGGCTACGCAAATAATAATCTTGCTCAAACCACCAGCTTAAATCCTGAGCATTAGTCCCGTTGCGGGTTAAATCTAAAAATTCTTCGTTAACAATTTTAAACCCTTTAGGTGCTGCGATGAGTACTTGTTCAGGTACGCTAGCTAATGTTGTAGCTCCAGTATTTTTTAACGCATGGCTAAACGGGCTACCTGCTAATGATTTGCGAAAATCCGCTGCTAACAAACCACGCATTAAGCGCAATGGCGATTCCGTGCCGTTTAAGCCTTTGGCAAAATAATAGCCCGGATTCAACTCGCTGATGGGCTGTTCGTAACTGCGGCTAATATTAAACTGACCATCTAAAAAGCTATCCAACTGCTCAGGTTTTAACACGCGCAGCAACATCGGTTGTTCATCGGTATAATCCAGTCGAATAACCGGAGTTTCATCTGTGCTAAAACTACGCCCAGCCGTTAAATAAAAAGGACTGCCTGCGAAAACCGAAAAACTCAACAATAAACCAATCAGTAACGCGAGTGGCTGCATAACGCCTCCCTACCTTCGCACAGGATGATGAATGTCTGATACGCGATGCGTACCTTAAGAAAGATTATATAAACCGCAGTTGCCTAGAGTGCACTGTACGCACCTTTTTCATTGATTTTTATGGCGTTATAAAGGTGCACACAGCGCGCCCTACCTAAAAACCGAATGTGACTGTTTCAAGTATATACGCGTTCTATTAAGACAAAAACTTTAAGTACAAACAATTTCTGTAGATTGACAATAACGCCCTCTATCGGTTAACAACTGCCAAATTTCTGGCTTTTTGTCAGCAACGCCGTCTAGCAAGTCTGAAACTTTTATCAAACCAGGCCAGCGCATACCGTGATAATCGATTAACGGCCCTATTTTGGTGAAATGAATACCCGCCGCAGATAAAAAACGAAACCATGCTGGCTCTAACGTGCCAAAAAAGTGTGTAATATGATTTTCGTCGCAAGCTTTTATTAAACAGGCAATTAACGCAAAGCTTATGTGTGGAAACACCCGCCGTTCATCAGGTAAAAAATAATCCGATGAGGTATTTTCTATGCCTTGTAACGTTTGCTCGCTTTTGCGTTGCTTAAAGGTTTTTGAAACACATAAGCGTGATGCTTCACCTAAGTGGCTGCGGTTGAGCTTGCCTAATACTGAATAATCATCAATCTGAAAATAACGCTCTAACGGAAATTCAGCATTTAAACGATTGGGACTGGCTAAAATCATGCGAGTTGTTGCTGCATATTCACCGGTTCGGCGATGGCGAATCAGATAGTGTTTAGCATATTGGTCGTATTCATCAAATTCCAGACCTAACGGGTATTGTTTAGGATCTTCAAACCCCGTTTCCAGGCAATAAACCTGATAACGCAATTTGTAAACTTCTTGTTTTAACACATCGGTATCAGCGCTTATCATTTCAAAATAGAGATTGAACGCGTCGATTACTGAATTCAATTTAGCCTCCCAATGCATTATGAAGTTAAGTGTCAGGCATGGCCAAACTGCGTAAAGACATTAATCCAGCTACGGCACATCACTTCACCACCTTTTAAGCAAGCCGCTTGGTCTTGGTCGTAATATTGCGCACACAAAGCGATAAGGCTATTTCCATCAACGCCAATACCAAGAAATGAGCGATAATACATAATC
>CAWUNX010000013.1:0-21766 GCA_963923905.1 uncultured Methylocucumis sp. | reverse complement strand
GGCAATAGCCTCTAAATGGGTTTTACTCGTATCATAATCTTTCTTACTCAGCATGGCATCATAAGCATCGACAATTGAAATGATTTTAGCGTAATCTGAAAACGATGTGGACTTAGCATTCTTAGGATAACCGCCAGAACCATTCACATGCATGTGATGAGTTAATGCGGTTAACGCAACCGAATAATCAAAATGCTCGCTAGATTTTAATAGCTCAAAACCAAGCGTAGTATGGGTTTTCATGATTTCAAACTCTTCTTCGCTTAGTTTTCCCCGTTTATGCAGAATTTTTAACGGCAGTTGCATTTTGCCAATATCATGCATCATGCCGCACAAGCCTAGATTAGCGATAGCATCATTAGAAAGATTTAAATAGCGACCAAAGATAACTGACAAAACACTTACATTCAAACTATGCTGTATGGTGTATTTATCTTTATTGCGCATTTGGGTAAGCCAAAGCATCGCATCGGGTGAGCTCATTACACTATTAATACATTCCGCTACGGCCTTTTTAGCCAACCAGCCATCAATACCAGCACCTTTAGCCGCTGTTTTCATAAAATTAGCGACTAAATATTCAGTATTGGCATAGACATTTTCCGCCCGCAAAATTTCACGCTCAAACGTGCCAAATTTCTCTGGCGGTGGCTTATCAAAGTCAATTTGACTAATGATGTTAGTCTGAACATTCGAGCGAGCTAATAAACTGTTGTAGTTAATTTTCTTGGTTTTGGTTTTATCGATATAAACATAAGTACAAAAATCCTTAATCGCATCGATTTGAGCTTGCGTTTTTAACTCAAAGCCTTGAAATAAAAACGGTGTTTCTAACCAAGGGCGGTCTAATTCAACTACATACATGCCTATAGCAAGCTGGCTAACTGGCGTATAGACTTTTTCAGTCGAAAAATACTCATATTTTGAGCCAGACTCAGCTTTACGCTTACCAAAAGGCCACAATTTTTTAAGAAACATAAGTAGTCTCCCAAAGCCTACCATCAGAGATGACAATATCTTTAGGTACAAAATTTAGACTGAACATAAATCTAGCCAAACACCGTATTAAATGCATGTAACAACTATAGTTGCAGTTGCTGGTTAACACAAACCTATCCTTCGCGTATTAAGAAAAACGTGACTTAGCTAGCATTCTTATGTTTACTAGCACTCACAAGCTTAATTTATCTTGCTCAGCGAGTGCGCTCACATCAACACCATCGGCAAAATAGTCCAGACGACCTGTTTGCATATCGATTAAATAATTATTGAATGAACGCCCATGCAAGCTATTTTTTAATTTGATTTTGCAATCGTATATCGGTAACAAGCGCAACATATAGATTTCCCGATTGGCGTGTTGATTCAACCAAGACTCAGCGGCGTGAAAATTTTTATTGGTAAACAACACGGCTTGCCCTTCTGCCCAATCATCTAACACAAACTCATCGGCATAATAATCGCGCACTAAGTCGGTACTGGTTTTATAGTTTTGTAATAACTCTTGATAAGCATCGCTGTTGATAAAGGCTTGCATATCGGCATCGCTGATTTTATCAGCATCGATATAACCGTTAGCATCGAGATTATCGGGGTTAGTTTGAAAAAATTGCACTAAAATTTTAAGTAATACATTGCCAGGTACTTTTAACTTGCTTTTAGCCTCAGGCAATATTTTTAAGCGTCCGCCATTATCAGCATTTAAAGCTATCAGCGGAATATAAATCGTCAAGTCGCTTTCGGTTTCGTAAAAATGGTGAAAATTAGGAATATCTGAATGAATATCGGTAAATGACTTATGCAAATAATCATTGCCTAAATAAATATCATAAGATGCGACCAAATAACGGGTTTTAAAAAATTTAGCAAAACCCTGCGCTAACAACGTTTGGCAAACAGGCTCGATAAATACTTGCTCTGTATGCGCAGCTTTACTGTAAGCGTTACTATAAAGCTTATGCACCATCTTCTCTGAATACTGTGGTAGCCATTTAAATAATAAGCCGATTAATCGGCCTTCTAACGAGGCTTGGTGTTCATTTTTCTTAAAATATTGCGGGTAATCGTTACGATTTTCGGGGATTTGTTGGTAATGTGCTTTCATCGCAGCGACCAAATCGGCACTGAGATACGTTTGAGTATCGATATAACCTTTCGTGTAATACTCGGTAAAGTATTCATTGTTTAATATATTCAACATAAGCGATTCTCCTAAGTAACCATTAACAAGTATTATAGTCAATCTACAACTAATGTTCTGCCGCGCTAAGCTAAGGCGCGCTATTATAAGCGATGAACGTCTCCTTTTAACCCATACCTAACTTACTTCACGTTGGAAGCCACTATGAATCCGAACGAACTGTTAAAAAATCAACTAAAACAAAGACTCTGCGATGTCATTTCAGCTCAAATCGATATGATTGCTTATGTGCCTAACGATATTAATCGGCTAGTGGGCGCGTTTAACTTCAATTATGACATGCTCGGCCCTATTCCAGAGGATTTAGCGTATGTCAGAAACGAGAATGATAAAAACTCTGAGCCAGAAAACGATAAAGATACGCTAGCCTCTTCAGTTAACCAATACTATGACGAAGCGTTTTATAATCGCGATGGCATTATGGGCTTGCTATTAGGCGACAGTGAATTTCGCAATATTGGCTATTGGGATGACACGACGCTGACACAACATCAAGCCTCAGAACGCTTACAAGACAAATTACTCGACTTCATCCCCAATAAAACAGGGCGTATCTTAGATGTTGCTTGCGGCATGGGCGCATCAACTAAGCGTTTGCTAAATCACTATCCTGCTGAGCAGGTTTGGGCGATTAATATTTCTGCCAAGCAAATCGAAACCGTCAAAAAAAACGCGCCTGGCTGCCATGCGCAAGTGATGAATGCCGTAGCGTTAACGTTCGAAGACAACTTTTTCGATAATATTATCTGCATTGAAGCGGCTTTCCATTTTGAAACCCGACAAAAATTTTTAGAAGACGCGTTTAGAGTGTTAAAACCCGAAGGTCGCTTAGTGTTATCAGACACCTTATTTACCTCAGCCGAACGCCTCGCCCAACACGCCGTATTTCCAAGTCCAGCTAACCATATCGAAACCGTTGCCGAATACGAAAGCGCGCTTAAGGCCGCAGGTTTTCGTAACATTCAAATCATAGATGCCAGCGAAGCGATTTGGGGACGGCATTTCTTACATACGATTAACAAAATCCATGAAGCGTTTTACCACGGGCAACTTAACGTCATACAACTCACGGAAATTTTATGGACGTATTATTATTTAAATGCGATTACCGGCTTATGCGTATTGGTATCAGCGCAGAAATAATGGCTTACGTTTGAAAAAAACGAACACCAAGGTTAATATCCGCACAGATTTTGTGAGATAGTTCGCGGCGCAAGCCAGTCCGTTGCTCACCACTCATTACTAAACACGAGGTCACCTTATGAGCCAAACACCTATTTCTGAATTATTGGTCATCGACAGCCGAAGCAATAAGGCCGGTCTAGTAATAAAAGGTACTGATGAGGCCGACCAATTATATGGCTCAAATGAAGCCGATACGATTAATGGTGGCTTAGGCGATGATTATCTAGTTGGTTACGGTGGCGATGATAAATTCATTGGTGGTTTAGGCAATGATATTATCGACTTAGGTTCGGGTAGTGATGTGTGCTTGATTGCCAAAGCCGACGGGCAAGATGAAATCCAAAATTCAGACTCTGTGAACGATATTGATGCCATACAATTTACCGACTTAGCAAGCACCGATATTAAGGCGGTATTTCGCGACCCTAGCATAGCCAATGATAATAATAGGGGTCATTTAATTCTGCAATACGGCAATGCTAGCCAAATTAAGCTTGATTATTATTTCAATGGTGACTATTACCGAATAGATGAGATTCGCTTTACGGATAATGTTGTTTGGACTTGGGACGATTTAAGAAATCTAAGCTTGGTCGGTTCAGCATTTAATGATGTGATTAGAGGCTACACCGGCCAAGTTAATAATATCACTGGCTTAGATGGACAAGATTATTTAGTCGGTGCTGAACTCAACGACACGTTAAACGGCGGTGCTGATAATGATACTTTATATGGCGATCAGGGCGACGATAGACTCATCGGAGGGACAGGCAATGATTATTTTAATGGCGGCCTTGGCAATGATACTTATGTGATTAGCGCCAACGGCGGTCAAGATGAAATTGCGAATGGCGTGTCTGATTTGACCACCGATGTCGTGGTATTTGAAGCGCTCAAATCTACTGATATAACCGCTGTATACCGAGACCCAGGTAATGGCAACAATAATAGAGGCGATTTACTCATTGAATACGGCAATGACCATCAAGTCAGACTAGACTATTTCTTTGACGATAGTTATTACCGCATCGATGAAATCCAATTTGCTGATAGCGTAGTCTGGGACTGGGATGACGTAAAAGCGCTAGGCTTAGTCGGCACCGCTTTTGACGATAACTTTTCTGGTTACACGGCTAGTAATAACTTTTTAACGGGTTTAGATGGCAAGGATATTTTATCGGGAAAGGAACTCAACGATACCTTAGAAGGTGGTTCTGGTGATGATAAATTATACGGAAATGATGGTGATGATGTATTAAAGGGCGGTAGCGGTAATGATTATCTGGATGCTGGCACAGGTAATGACACCTATTTATTTGCTAAAGGCGACGGTCAGGATGAAATTTACGACGTTGACTCTAGCGGTGGTATCGACATTATTAAATTCACCAATATCGCTTCTACCAGCATTAACGCCCTATACAGAGATACTAGCACTGCCAACAATAATAACGGTCATCTAGTTTTAGAATATGGTAAGGCAGATAAACTTACTATCGACTATTTTTTTGCCAATGCAAGCTATCGAATCGAACAATTTATCTTTAGCGATGGCGTCACCTGGACCTGGGAAGACGTAAAAAGCGTGGGGCTAATAGGCACAGCGTTAGCCGATTCGTTTTATGGTTATGAAGGCGATAACAACACATTATACGGACTTGCTGGCGATGATTTCTTAGGGGGTAGAGAATTAAACGACGCGCTTTTCGGCGGCAACGGTAACGATGAGTTGCACGGTTATGAGGGTAATGACCGCTTAAACGGAGGTCCTGGTAACGATAAATTGCAAGGCGGCGATGGTAGTGATATTTATTTAATCTCTAAAGGCGACGGTCACGATGATATTTACGACGATGACGCTAGCGGTGGTATCGATACGGTTAAATTCACCAATATTGCCTCCACCGAAATAACCGCCAAATACCGCGACCCCACGCAGCAAAACTATAACGCCGGTAATTTAATTTTTGAATACGCAAATGGCGGCCAATTAACCTTACTTGATTATTTTTATAGCGAATATTATCGAGTAGATAAAATCGAATTCGCTGATGGCGTTACCTGGAGCTGGCAACAGTTAAAAAAACTGGGATTAATCGGGACTGAATTTGACGATTCTTTCTCAGGTTATCGCGATGAAAAAAACCTCTTAAAAGGACTAGGTGGTAATGATTACTTAGATGGTCAAAACCTTAACGACACGCTTTATGGCGGCGCTGGCAACGACCGTTTACGCGGCGATGATGGCAACGATGAAATTAATGGTGGTGCAGGCAACGATGACTTAGCCGGTGGCGCAGGTAGTGATGTATATTTTATCGGCAAAAATGATGGCGTAGACATTATCTACAATGGCGATAGCGATAATAGTATCGACATTGTGCGCTTTACCGATTTTACCCCGGCAGATATTACCGCTAAATACCGAAATCCAAACCGAGCCAATTACAACGATGGTGATTTAGTCATTCAATACGGCACTAATCAAATCACTATCGACAATTATTTTTATCCAAATTATCGAATTGATAAGTTCATTTTTAGCGATGGGCAGGAATGGACTTGGGATACGCTTAAATCTTTAGGTTTAATTGGCACAAAGAATGTCGACGGTATTACCGGTTATGCGGCAAGCAATAATATCATTAAAGGCTTTGGCGGCAACGATGTATTACAAGGCGCAGAACTTAATGACACTATTGATGGTGGAATGGGCGATGATTGGCTTTACGGCCAAGCTGGCAATGACAGTATCATAGGCGGTACCGGCAACAACGACATACATGGTGGTGAAGGCGATGATAGCCTAATCGGTGGTCGTGGTAATGATACATTCACAGGCGGTGATGGCAGCGACACTTATGTTATCGGTCAAAAATTCGGTAACGACTACATTAATAACTACGATAACTACAACGACACCGCTCTCGATAAAGTTGTTTTTCAGGGTTATCGCTCTACGGATGTCAGTGCGATTACCCAAAAAGGCTCGCATTTATGGCTTACATTTAACGATAGTAGCGAATTGGAAGTCGGATATTATTTTTATGATGACAGCTATAAAATCGACCAATTCATCTTTACCGATACCATTTGGACCGATAGCGATATTAACGGCAATAAAGCTCCAATAGCCGCTAATCAAGCTGTTAATATTGATGAAGACCATGCTCTAACTTTTACCGCAAATCAGTTTGGTTTTAACGATAGCGATGTTGGCGATAGCTTACAAGCTATCAAAATTACCCAACTGCCTAAACAGGGTCGCTTAACGCTAAACGGTGTCGATGTCGCTGTTGATCAAGTGATTAGCGTTGATGATATTAATCCTGGCGAGTTGGTGTTTACACCTGATAGCGACGCTTACCGTGACCATTATGGCGACTTTTATTTTAAAGTCAGCGATGGTCAGGCGTTTTCTACTGATGCTTATCTATTTCGCATTGATGTCAATCCGGTTAATGACGCGCCTTATTTGACACAGGCTTTGACCAATCGCTCAGTGATTTACGATAACCCATTGATTTATAAAATCCCAAAAACAAGTTTTATCGATGTTGATCGCGGCGACTCATTGAGCTATTCAGCCACCTTAAGCGACGGCTCTGCCCTACCCTCCTGGCTTAACTTTAACAGCAAACGACTCTTGTTTACCGGTACACCTAGCGAAAGCGATGTCGGTGACCTCACCATAAACATCATTGTCACCGATAAAGCCGGTGCGCAAACCAGCGATCAATTCACGCTGAGCGTCACCAACGTCAATAGCGCACCAACGTTTATACAAGCAGGTGACGGTATCGTTACAACAGCCTTAGGCGCTGTTAACGATTGGGGACAAGCGCTCACCGTACAAAGCGATGGCAAAATCGTTGTCACGGGTTATAGCGAGACCGACAACGGCGCACAAATGGCTTTAATGCGCTATAACAGCGACGGCAGTTTAGACACCGAATTTAACCAAACCGGCACTGTATTAACCGCTTTAGCCGGTATCGATGACCGAGCATTTGACCTCAGCATCGATGATAACGGTAACATACTCGTTGCTGGTTTTAGTTTAACTGCCTCTAACTATGATTTTGCGGTTGTACGCTATTTAGCTAACGGTCAGTTAGACACCCGCTTTGGTGAGCAAGGCATAGTCACCACCGATTTTGGTCAAACCAATGCTGCATTGTTTGGCGACCGCGCTTATAGCATTGCGACCCAAAGCGACGGCAAAATAATCGTTGGCGGTTTTAGTAGCAATGGCAAAAACGAAAATTTTGCTCTGGTACGTTATCTGCAAGATGGCTCTTTAGACACCAGCTTTTCTAACGATGGCAAACTCAGCACCGACCTTGATGGTGGTGCTGATTTTGGTCAAGCCTTATGGCTACAAGACGACGGCAAAATTGTCGTCGCCGGTTATGATTATCAAGCCGCAAACACTAATTTTCAACTAGTGCGCTACACGACGCAAGGCACACTAGACACCAGCTTTGGCAACAATGGCAACGTCAGCACCGACTTCGACGGCAAAACTGATTGGGCACAAGATTTAGCTATACAAAGTGACGGTAAGCTAATCGTAGCTGGCTACAACTTCAGTGCGGCAGCGGCTGATTTTGAATTAGCGCGGTATAACAGCGACGGCTCGTTAGATATAAGCTTTAGTGACGATGGGAAGCTAACCACCGATTTCAATGCCGGATTAGATAAAGCACAGGCCATAGTGCTACAAAGTGATGGCAAAATTCTGGTTGCTGGCTCTAGTTTTAACAACGGGCAATGGGATTTTGCTGTTGCGCGTTATAACAGCGATGGCTCACTAGATGCCGATTTTGCCGGCACAGGCTACGTTATCTCAGACTTATCATCGGGTGGCAACGACTTAGCCTATGATTTAACCTTACAAAGCGATGGCAAAATCGTAGTCACTGGCATCAGTGAGGGTCAAGCAACAGTTGTGCGTTATCTTAGCAATGGCGCTTTAGATAGCGTTTTTGGCACAATTAACACGGCTGACAACGAAGTTGACTATATTAGCCATAGCACGGCTGTTATCTTAAATAGCAACATTATTATTTACGATGCCGAACTTAGCAGCCAAGGCCATTATCAGGGTGCGAGCATTCAATTATCGCGCCACGATGCAGCTAAAGCGCAAGATATCTTTTCCGCCCAAGGCGCGTTAAGTTTTAGCAATAAACAAGCGCTTATCGACGGTGTAGTGATTGGTACGATAAACAATAGCCAAGGCGTGTTAACGCTTGAATTTAACGCCAACGCAACAGAACAGCGCGTTAACCAAGCTTTAGCCTCTATTGCTTACCAAAATACTGCAACTAACCCGCCCGATACCGTCAGTATTGATTGGCTGTTTAGTGATGGCGATACTAGTTCAGCGCAAACCACTACCGGCACCACTGTTGTTAATATTATTGAACCTAGTATAGACACCGTACAATTAACCGCTGCTAACAGCCTTCAGTATGCCAACGAATGGCTATAAACCCTGCTATCAAACCCATCAATACTATGAAATGTTACTTATTCCCTGGTCAAGGTTCACAATTTAAAGGTATGGGCGAAGCCTTATTCGCTGAATTTCCTGAACTCACAGAATTAGCAGATAGCCTATTAGGTTATTCGATTAAAGACTTATGCGTTAACGACCCCAATCAAGTCTTACATAAAACCCAATACACCCAGCCCGCGCTGTATGTGGTGAATGCATTAAGCTATCGGCATCAACTCAACCAAACCGGCATCAAACCTGATTTTGTCGCAGGCCATAGTTTAGGCGAGTACAACGCGTTAGAAAGTTCGGGCGCGTTAAGTTTTGCCGATGGTTTAACGTTGGTAAAAAAACGCGGTGAACTAATGAGCCAAGCCCCTAAAGGCGCAATGGCTGCGGTCTTAGGTTCAAATGAGCACGATATTCAAGCCATTTTAACGAAACATGGCTTAACCGGCATAGACATCGCCAATTACAACTCGCCTAGCCAAACTATTTTATCCGGCTTAGAACATGATATAGGCGAAGCTCAAGCGTGTTTTGATGACGGTCAGATTCGCTTTATCCCACTCAATACCAGCGGTGCGTTTCATTCTCGCTATATGGAAGCGGCGATGCTGGATTTTAGCGCGTATTTAGCAACGATTAACTTTACTCCACTCACTATCCCGGTCATCGCCAACATTAATGCCCTGCCCTATCCTCAACACGCCATCGCAGAACTCTTAGCCAAGCAAATTAATCACTCCGTACGCTGGATGGACAGCATCCTGTATTTATTACACCAAGGCGTCACCGACTTTACTGAAGTAGGCCCAGGCAATGTGTTAAGCAAGTTAATACCTAGCATTAAAGAATATTACGCCAGCACGCAAGCAGCGGCGTCACCAACACCGATGCCCACATTAAGCGCCACCGAGATGATTGCGGCATGGAATCAACGCTACCCAATCGGGACAAAAGTCAACGTCTCAGGTTATAACGAGCCGCTAACAACAAAAACTGAAGCCATGTTGTTATTTGGCCATAGAGCCGCGATTTACTTAAACGGTTACAACGGTTATTTCGCATTAGCCGAAGTGACGCCACAAGCATGAGCTATCAAACCATTAAGCTACGCTTAGAACCGCCAATTTGTTATCTGCAGCTTTATAATCCAGCTCAAGGCAATACGATTAACGACCTGATGTTAACCGAATGCTTACACGCCTTAACCGCGCTTAGCGAGTCGGTTCATATTGTGGTGTTAGAAGGCACGGAGGATTATTTTTGCTTAGGCGCTGACTTTTCAGGCTTACAAACGAGCAATGCCAACGCACAAACCCCTGAACTTTATTACAGTTTATTACAACAACTAGTGACGGGCGATTTTGTTAGCCTTGCCCATGTTAAAGGTAAAACCAATGCCGGAGGCGTCGGCTTAGTCGCGGCCTGTGACATTGTGTTAGCCGATGACCGCGCTGAATTTAGCTTATCGGAATTATTATTCGATTTATATCCAGCCTGCGTATTACCGTTTTTAATCCGCCGGATTGGTCTACAAAAAGCCCATTATTTAACCCTAAGTACAAAACCGATTAACACCGAACAAGCATTGGCTTGGGGTTTAGTCGATGCTGCCGATGCCAACAGCGCGTCATTGCTTAGAATACATTTATTGCGCTTACGCCATTTATCAAAAACCGGCATTGCCAACTACAAACGCTACATCAACCAGCTTTATCCATCACTAGAACACAACCGCGCCATAGCCATTGATGCTAACCGCGCGATGTTTGCCAATCCCGATACCTTAAATAAAATCAAACGGTATGTCGCAACCGGGTTATTGCCTTGGGAAATGTGAAGCAACCAAACTTATTGCCGGGTTAGAAACACTTGTTTAAATTCATCGGCAGGCAATGGCTTACTGATGTAAAACCCTTGAACCTCATCACAATGATTTTGGCGCAAAAACTGATAGTGCTGTTCGGTTTCAACGCCTTCTGCGATGACTTTAAATTCAAGATTATGCGCTAATGCTATAACAGCTTTTACAATAGTTGCATCTTCTGGATCGGTAAATATATCGCGAACAAAGGATTGGTCGATTTTCAACATATCCACTCGAAAGCTTTTTAAGTAGCTAAGACTAGAATAGCCGGTGCCAAAATCATCAATAGAAAGCTTGACCCCCATAGCCCTGAGCTGATGAAACGTTGTAGTCACTTTGTTAACCTCTTGAGCAATTAAACTCTCGGTCAATTCCAATTCAAGTTGCTCCGCAGGCAAACCCGTTTCTTCAAGAATACGCGACACCCAGCTAGCCACATCTTGCTGTAAAAATTGACGCACAGAAATATTCACAGCAACGCATACGGGCGGCAATCCCTCATCAAGCCAAGTTTTAGCTTGGCTACACGCTGTACTCAATACCCAATCCCCTATAGATACGATTAAGCCACTGTCTTCAGCAACGGGTATAAAATGCGTAGGCGGCACCATGCCTAACTCAGGATGATTCCAACGCAATAAAACCTCGCAACCGGTTACTCGGTTGTTTGCCAAATTTACTTTAGGTTGGTACACCAGATGTAACTGACCAGCAGCAACCGCCACTCGCAAATAAGTTTCTAGCTCAAAGCGGCGTTGCGTTTGCTCGCCCATTGCCCGAGTGTAAAACTGATAAGTATTGCGACCCAGCTCTTTGGCTCGGTACATAGCCATATCGGCTTTATCTATCAACTCTTCCGCTGTTTCGGCATCATCTGGAAATAAGCTAACACCGATACTGCCACAAAGATGCACTTCATGTTGTTGCACAGTAATAGGGCTATCCAAATAGTCAACAACCTTGTTGGCGACCCTATACGCCTCGTCACTAGCCTGCAAATCTGTCAATAAAAATAAGAATTCGTCGCCGCCTAAGCGAGCCACGGTGTCATCTACAGGTATTAAGGAAGCAAGTCGTTCAGCCACGGCTCTCAATACAGCATCACCAAACGGGTGTCCATAGCCATCATTGATAATTTTAAAACGGTCTAAGTCTAGGTAAAGCAAGGCAAATTGTTTACCAGCGAATTTTGCACGTGCAATGGCTTGCTCGATGCGACTTTGAATCAGGTTACGATTAGGCAAGCCAGTGAGCGCATCATGCGTAGCTAAATAGCGAATATGTTCTTCAGCATTTTTACGTTCGGTAATGTCTTGTATGGCGCCAATCAACCGTGTAGCACGACCTAATTCATTGCGTATGACATAGCCACGGTCTAGCAAATATGCATAACTACCATCTTTACGGCGAAAACGATATTCGTCCGACCAGGTATCCTCATAGCCTATCACGACCGATTGAATATGAGCGAGCACCCGATCATGGTCATCAGGGTGAACGCGGTAAGTCCAAAACTCTATCGTAGGCTCAATATCCTCAGTCAGATAGCCAAATAGAATTTGAAAATTTTCATTCCACCAAATCGTATTAGTCGTAATATCCCAGTCCCATATCACATCTCTAGTCGCCAGCGCCGCCGCATTAAAACGTGCCAAGCTTTCGCGTAAAGCGCTATCAGAACGCTTACGCTCAGAAATGTCATTAACAAAAAGTATGCAAATATTACAGCTATTTTGTTTGATAACTAATGAGTTCACCTCGGCATCAAAGACGCCATCTGCACCGATAAACTGATATAGGCCAATACCAGGCGTAGCTAAAATAGTGCTCCAATCTAAAGGGCCTTGCGGTGTAAAAAGCAAATTTATCACGGCTTGCCCAAATATCTGTTTTTGTTCTAAGCCAAATAAACGAATCGCTGCCGTGTTACACTCAATAAGCTTTAAGCCCTCGTCAAGACTGAGAATCGCTGTATTAGTGGAATCAAAAATAGCACCTTTTAACGCCATTGATGCTGCTTTTTGCTCTTTAGCTTCAAGCGACTGATTGACGACAACAATCATATGCTCTAAAGCTTGGCCTAACAGTTGAGTTTCCCTAAACAAATTGGCGGAGGGAACACTGCTCTCAGCCTTTGATAAGGCTAGCCCGCAGCCTCCGATAGCGGCAACCCGCTGCTCCAGTTCTGCAATCGGCCTAGCAAAACGACGCGCGGTGCGTACTGAAACTAAAAAAAGTCCAACGACAATCAAACCACCTATCCCAGTTACTTGAAATAATAGCTGCAGTAACGGCTGTTCGATAAAAGATACTTTACGCGAAGCAATTACTAACCAAGAAACTTGGCCTGTAATCGGTAAATGCCGAGCAGAAACCCAGTGCCGCACTCCCTCTATAAAGAATCTATCCACCACATCATCATGATTAGACAATGTTAGCAACTGTTTAAGATAGCTGGGTATAGGCAACGGTGTTCGCCATATTTTCGAATCACCAATCAATGTCGGCGATTTGCCTAATTCTACAATTTGAAATTGGGTGTGGTATTCTGTCGCTAACGACTGCAAAAAACTATTTAATGCAGGTATGTCTAAATCCGTATCTAACACCCCCATTAAATGACCTGAGCTGTTATACAACGGCTTTACATAGCTAATACCCCATAAGGGCGGCTCATTTTGGTCAGAATGAATAATCCATTGATAACTTGGAATCCAAGTTCCGGTAACTGGATGCGCTAAAGCGGCTTGATAAAATGGTCGTTGGCGAGGATCATAGCCGTCGGTTGGATATTCTTCCCGCAGAATAAAGCCTTTATCCGTGAGATTATAGTTTCGCGTCATCGGGTCGTTTACTCTTACCCCAGGAAACAGCCAAAGCAAAATCTCTTTTTTTGCAGTACGCTCCAAACAGCCGTATTCGCCAGTGTCTGCCAATGCCATACAAAGGTAGCTAAGCTCGGGTCTTTGCTCAAACGCCGCCAATGACGCTTCTAACATTGGACGTAATCGTTTCCCGTTAATTTCTGGGAAACGTGCAACGCGCTCAGCAGACTCAGCCGTCATCTCAGCCGCTCGAACCAGAATCTGCAAACGCTCGGCGGCTCGATTCAACGTTGCATTAATTTCATATTGCGCTGCCTCCTCTGTACTAGCAATCCCTTGCCATAACACAGTAATTAACAGCGTTGCGCCAAGAACGACAACCAACCCAACAACGTTAAACACTAACGCCTGAGCGAATGAAGGAGGCTGAGTAGCGCTAAGCTTTTCACGCTGAGTTATATTCATAGTGCGTAGTTATATTTCATAACAAGTTTCAAAAAAGATTTAGAGTGATAGAAAACAATCGCCTGAGCTTTGCAACATCATGAATAATCAGTTGCAATTTATTCTATAACCACGCAATAGTTCTTCATACCCCTATTTTCAGGAAGCGTGCGATATGTAAAAAGTGTTGTTGCCTTGGGCATTAGTGGCTCTCACCATCAAACAATCCCTGTTGCGCATTAGCCAAAATAACCGCAACTGACGGGTGTTTTAATTTACGTTGCGCAGTAATCGCATAAAACCGCTCGACAACACCGTCAATCTGCCCTAATAAGATAGTGCCATATTGCTGATTAATCGCATTAGCAACAATCATAGGGGAAAAAAACAAGCCTACACCAGCTGCGCCAAAGGTTTTCAATAGCGCGCTATTTTCTACCTCAGCTTTGACGACGGGACTTAATTCTTGCGTGTCAAACCATTGATTTAACGAGCGCCGTAACGCTGTATTCGTGGTCGGTAATAAAAACGGCGCGCCGTTTAACGAGCGCGGAAAGTTATCTTGATACCGAGCGCCTAAACTAGGCGTAGCAAACACACCTACTTTACCTTCGCCTAGCAAATGATTAAACACGCGCGCGCCGCTGGCTGGCGTTGCTGGCATGTCTGACAGCACTAAATCAATCGTATGTAACGCAATTTCAGCTAATAACCGCTCTGTTTTATCTTCATAACAATGAATTTGTACCGGTTCGGCTTGACGCAACAGCGGTTCAATTAAACGATACGCCACTAATTTTGGTAACGCATCGGTAATGCCTAACTGTAATCGTAAACCTCTATCGCTGTGTCGGCCTTTCAAGGTCTGGGTTAACTCGCGTCCTAAGGTAAAAATTTCTTCGGCGTAATTAAACACAGTTCGCCCGGTATCGGTTAACACCAATTTGCGCCCCTCCTTGCGCAATAACTGCGACCCGATATGCTGCTCAAAAACCGCTAACTGTCCACTAATGGTTGGCTGGGCTAAATGTAGAATTTCACAGGCTTTACTGATACTGCCTTGTTTTGCAACCACCCAAAAATAATATAAATGCTGATAATTAAGTCGCTCCATACGCTTTACATCGAAAAAACCTATAGTAAAAATTGTTTTATTCTATTTTACTTGTTTTCTACAAACTATATTATTAACAGCAACGGAAATAACTAGGTTTCAATCAAAACATGAGCAAAGTATCACCTTTAGAGCAGTTGCAGCGCTTAATTGCATTGGAACAAAAAGACATTGGCACGTTAGTCGCCTATAGCATTGGGATAGGCTTAATGTCATTGACCACGCCTATTGCCGTACAAGCTTTAGTCAACACAATAGCCTTTGGCGCTCTGTTTCAACCGTTATTGGTGTTAACGCTGATATTATTGGTTTTGGTCGGCTTTAGTAACAGCTTAGCGGGCTTACAGTTTTATGTGGTCGAAATGTTGCAACGACGGATATTTGTACGGATTTTTGGCAATGCCGCAACATGTTTGCAACGTGTTGCCTATAGTCAACGTGACCAGAGCTATTTACCTGAGCTGGCTAACCGCTTTTTAGATGTCGTGACGCTGCAAAAAACTGCTGCGGTTTTATTACTGGAAACCTTAGGCTATGTGTTGCAAACCTTGATAGGCATGGTGTTGTTAGCGTTTTACCATCCGTTATTATTAGCGTTTGATTTAGTATTAATCACACTGCTTAGTGTCATCTTATTTACTTTAGGCCGACAAGGCTTAGACACCGCTATCATACAGTCTAAAGCCAAATATAAAGCCTTAGCCTGGTTAGAAACGATTGCTAGCAACCCGGTCATAACAAAATCAGAATATGGAGATGCTTATATTCATGCTCAAACCGAACATATTGCCGAAACCTATTTAACTGCATGTCAGAATCATTTTCAGATATTAACCCGGCAAAACATCGGCGCATTAATCTTACATACCTTAGCCAGCACAGCGTTATTAGGTATGGGCGGTTGGATGGTGATAGAGCATCAATTAAGCTTAGGACAATTAATTGCTGCCGAGTTAGTTGTCAGTGCTATGGTGTATGGCTTAACCCGTTTAGGCAAAATGCTGGACAACTATTACGAATTATTGACCAGTTTGGACAAAATCAATCATATCTTGGACTTGCCACAAGAACATGTTTCGTATGCCGAACAAAACCACCCAACTACGCCATATACGCTTAATATCATTAACGTGACCCTGCCCAAATCAGGTATGGCAGAACATTTACAAGCGATTAACTTACAATTAGCGGCGGGTGAACATATCGTCATTAACCACAACCGCGATTACAGTGGTTTATTTGATGTCGTATTTGGTTTGCGTCAACCGGTGCAAGGTTATGTTTGTGTCAATGAGCAAGACATACGCGATATTAACTTGCGCACCTTACGCGATACTATCGCATTAGTACGCGATGCTGAAATTATTCCGGGTTCCATTATCGATAATATAACTTTAGCGCGCGCTATACCCGCCGATGAGATACGCCAAATCCTGCATAGTGTAGGTTTAAGCTCAGAGCTTTCCAATTTACCTGAGGGATTGAACACCGTGTTATCAAGCGACGGCGCACCGCTCACGCCTGAGCAAAGTTTACGTTTAACCTTAGCAAGAGCGTTACTGACCAAACCGCGCTTACTGCTGTTAGACGGTATACTGGACAAACTGAAACCCGATGTGTTAGACGATTTATTTAATTATTTGTGTGGTCAGCCAAACCACTTAACGTTATTAGTCAATAGCCAACAACCCAGCATCATACAGCGCTTCTCACGACAAGCAGCGATTATTGATGGACGCTTGGTTGAAACTTAACGAGACCAACCCATGCAACCAGCAGAAACGACGAGTATGCGAACATTAACCGCACTGCAATTTGCTGAGACAGCCTGTTTTGCTCATAGAATTGCTCGCTCATTAGTGATTATTTTTTGCATCTTACTTATCGCACTGGCGTTTACACCGTGGCAACAAAACGTTAGAGGCATGGGTAAAGTTATCGCTTATACCCCGGCAGAGCGTCAACAAACGATTAGTGCCACTGTTGAGGGCCGTATTGCCTATTGGCGAGTTAAAGAAGGAGAACGGGTAAAAAAAGGCCAAGTTTTAGCTGAAGTCGTTGATAACGACCCGTTGTATTTTCAACGAATTAAGAGCGAGTTAGAAAGTTATCAAGCTAAACAAGCCGCTAACGAAGCGCGCGTGCAAACATTTAAAACCCAATTAACTATGACCGAGCAAGCACGGCCTAATGCCTTAGCCGCTGCCGATGCTCGTATTAACATGGCTAAACAACGCTTAAACGCTGCACAACAAAGCTTAGAAGCGACACAAGCAGCTAAACAGACTTCGCAATTAAATTTAACTCGGCAACAACTTTTACAAGGCAAAGGCTTGGTATCCAAACGAAGCTTAGAATTAGCTCAACTAGAGATTGCCCAACGCCAAGCTGACGAGCAACGCGCACAAGCAGCGTTATTAGCAGCCGACAGCGAGGTACAAGCCATACAATCGGATAAGGAAAAATTAGCTGCGGATACAATTGCCACAATAGAAAAAACCCGGGCAGAGTTACAAAAAGCGATAGAAGATTTAAATGTGGTGGCTGGCGATGTGTTGAAGTTACAAACGAAACTGGCACGACAACATACTCAAACCGTAGTTGCACCTAGAGACGGAGCTATTTTTCGCTTGTTAGCCAACCCTAATGCCGAAATGATTAAATCAGGACAACCTTTAGCTATTTTAGTCCCTGATACACAAGAACGCGCCGTGGAACTGTGGGTAGACGGTAATGACTTACCATTAATTGTCACCGGAAGCCATACCCGCTTACAGTTTGAAGGCTACCCTGCTATTCAATTTGGTGGCTGGCCTGAATTCTCAGCGGGTTCGTTCGGCGGACAAGTCGTCTTAATCGATGCTACCGATGATGGTAAAGGGCATTTCCGTATTGTTATCACTGCCGATAGTAACGATATTCCCTGGCCCGACCCCAGGTTTTTACGGCAAGGTGTGCGTGTCAACGGTTGGGTGTTATTAGGGCGTGTTACCTTAGGTTATGAATTATGGCGTATCTTCAACGGCTTTCCACCGTTGGTGTTACCGGAACCTGAGCTAGCAACGAATAGCAAAAAAGACGCCCCTGTTAAAGAAGACAAGTAAAGTCCATACAGTTACTAAGATTTTTTGTTTGGCTTAGCAAACCATCACTCAAGTAAAGGCACACTATGTCAACAATACGCATAATATTCTTTTTTATCTTGAGCTATTCAAGCACGTTGTACGCAACACCGTTAACTTTAAATGAAGTAGTAAACTCAGCATTACAAGCCTTCCCTGGCTTGTTAGCGACACAACAACGTAAAGGTATAGCTGCGGGTGAATTACAAAGCGCAGAAGGCGCCTTCGATACGCAAGTTAAATTGCGTAGTAACTTTTCAGTAACGGGTTTATATGAAAACCAAAACCTTGATGCCAGCTTTGAGCAACCCACTGCATTAGGTGGCACAACATTTTTTGGTGGTTGGCGGCGTGGTAATGGCGATTATCCTGTCTATGAAGGCAAAAGCCTGACCGCAACCGATGGTGAAGTGCGCGTAGGCGTTAATGTACCGCTGTGGCGTAACCGTGATATTGACCGACGTCGAGCCAGCTTACAACAAGCCGAATTAAGTCAGTTAATTGCCAACCACGATTACGATCAAGCCTTATTAGAAGTCAGACGCTTAGCAACGCATCGGTATTGGGATTGGGTATTAGCTGGGCAGCGCTTAAAACTGGCCGAACGCTTATTAAACATTGCCGAACAGCGTGACCAAGGCATTCGAGAACGTGTAGCGGCAGGTGATTTACCCGAATTTGAAGCCTTAGATAATCAACGCGCCATTATTGAACGCCGCGAACGCAAAGTAGCTGCACAAAGGCTGTTAGAGCAAAGCGCGATTCAATTATCGTTATATCTGCGCGACGACAATAGTCAGCCCTGCTTACCTGAGCCAGAACAGTTACCGCAAGACCTGCCCAGACCAACGCTGGCAAATGAATTAGCGTTTGAAGAAGCGGTTGCGCAAGCACTTAGTGCACGACCAGAATTACACCGTTTAGACATACAACAAAAACACACACAAACTGAATTAGCATTTCAACAAAATCAACGCGCGCCAGGTGTTGACCTCGTGATTCAGGGCGCGCAAGACTTAGGACAAAATCCAAACAAAGATAAATTAAATAGAGATGAATGGTATGTAGGCTTAAACATCGACCTGCCATTACAACGCCGGGTCGCAACCGGTCGTAGCGAAGTAGCCGCCGCTAACGTACAACGGCTTAAATGGGAACGGCAATTAGCAGAAGACCGCATTGCCGCCGAAGTTAAAGATGTTTTATCTGCGCTGAATGCGGCAAAGCAACGCATACAGTTAAGCCAACAGCAGCAACACGCCGCAGAAAAATTAGAGCAAGGCGAACACGACCGTTTTGAACTGGGTGACAGTACGTTGTTATTTGTTAACTTACGCGAACTGGCCTACGGTGATGCCATGATTATGGTTGCCGAAGCAACGACCACACTGTTTAAAGCCCAGGCGGATTACCAAGCCATTTTAGCAAACGCATTAGACTAGCGAAGGAGCCTGTTATGAACATGGTTAACACAAGCCTCTATACAGCACGGTATGTCGTCGTATTAAGCGCTGTCGCTTATATAGGCTACGCGCCGTTAGATTTCATGCACCATATTGCAACGATTGGGCATGTAATTTATGAATGCATCGCCTCGATTATCGAACATTTCTTAGATGAAGTCTTTGGCTTAAGCAAATTTCACAGCCAACTCATTGTTTTTTATAGCTCATTGGCAATAGGCATTGTTATTGCTTACCGCTGCATACAGCTCTTGCCTAACTATGCCTGGCGCTGTTTTTTTGCAATCAAAGTAACGCTTATGCAGCTCTGGGTGCAAAACAACACATTTTCTAAAATCAAATGGTTAGCTGTACAAACCAGCATTGTATTAGGGCTTTTGCTTATCACGCTCAGTTAAAACGCGCCATCTTAACAACCTAGTTTCAATAATTTAACACTCATCACTTAATCTAAAGGCACATTATGACCGATTACGACGACAAAGCCCTGCAGGCCAGTATCAAATCGCTAAAAAGCAAATTGACTAAAGTGCTTAAAGCGCAAGCCAACCCGAAAATCATGACCACGGTAGAGCAATTGCAAAAGCAATTTAGCGCCTTGCAACGCGACGACTCGCCCGCAAAGCGCAAATTACTGAGCGACACCCTCACCGGCTTGCCTGCCGATACACTGACCGAAGTCATTAGAGCGTTTAGCTTATATTTCAGCTTGCTAAATATTGCTGAAGAAGCCACTAACTTACGCAATCGCCGCAAAGATATTGAAAACAACAAACATTTTTGGCCTGGCTCGTTTCATGACACCTTATTATATTTTCACCAACAAGGTGTCACTGCTGCTGAATTACAAGTGTTATTAAACGAATTGCATTATTTACCGGTCATGACGGCGCATCCTACCGAAGCCAAACGCCGCACCGTGCGCAGTGCATTACGCAAAATCTTCTTAAGCTACGAACAACTCGACGATGCACGCTTAAAAGGCTATTACAAAGACCAAGCCTTAGAACGCTTATCTAGCCAGGTGCAATTGTTATGGAAAACCGATGAAGTCAGAACGCGTAGCATGAATGTCGTCGATGAAATAGAGGCCGGATTATTTTATTTTCCACTGTCGTTGTTTGAAGCAACGGCTAGAGTTTATCGTAATTTAAGCCGTGCAGTGCATGATGTTTACGGCACAGAAGCGGCGCAACAGATTCAAATCCCACATTTTCTAAACTTTGGCTCTTGGATAGGGGGTGATCGCGATGGCAATCCTAATGTAAAACCAGAAACAACCGCCCTAGCGTTACGCTTACAAGCACGCACGATTTTACAAGAATACATCAAACGCATTGACAGCTTACGCGAGCAGCTTGCCTTTTCTTATGGCTTATGTGAGCCAAGCCAGGCGTTTTTCGACAGCTTAAAGCAAGACCGAGCGTTAATTGGTGAACAGGCACACAGCTTAGAAGCGGCTTTTGCGCAAGAACCGTACCGGCAAAAACTCAGCTTAATGAAATACCGATTAGAGCAGCGGTTAGAGCATAACGAACAACGCATTATGGGTGGTCATGAAACCATGCTCAACCATGGCTATCTCAGTGCCGATGAGTTTTATCAAGATTTAGCGCTCATCAAAACATCACTGATGAGCCACGGCGATGCTGCAATAGCCGAATTAGAACTTGAAGACTTATTAAGATTAGTGGGTACGTTTGGTTTTTATCTGATGCAAATGGATGTGCGGCAAGAATCAACGCGTCATAGCGAGGCCGTCGCAGAACTATTAAACGCCTCGTTAGGCCTTGATTATGCGGCTATGAGCGAAGAACAGCGTTTACAAGTACTAGGTGAAGTCCTTGCCACACCCGGCGGCTTAATCTATGACACGGCTGCGCTGTCTCCAGCAACGTTAGAAACCTTAGAGCTATTCCGTGTCATGACACAAATGCTCAGAGAAGTCGGGCGCGACTGCTTTAGCCGCTATGTAATTTCAATGACCCATGCTGCAAGCCACATCCTAGAAGTCATGGTATTAGCCGCGCAACATGG
>CAWUNX010000012.1:0-22136 GCA_963923905.1 uncultured Methylocucumis sp. | reverse complement strand
GAGTATCGTCGGCAGCGTCAGATGTGTATAAGAGACAGCTCGATAATTTTATCGGCAATACCATTAGCAAATTACTGATTGCCGTGTTAACGATTATTGGTACGGCAGCGATATTGTTGTGGATGAATTGGCAATTAGGTCTGTTTATTTTATTACTCAATCCTATCGTTATTTATTTTACCCGTGTCGTAGGCTCTAAAGTCAAAGACTTAAAAGCCAAAGAAAACGCTGCGTATGAAGTGTTTCAACAAGCATTAACTGAAACCTTAGAAGCGATACATCAAATCCGCGCCAGCAACCGTGAACGTCATTATTGTCAGCAACTGATAGACTCAGCATTAGCGGTTAAAAACAATTCTATTGCTTATACTTGGAAAAGCGATGCCGCTAGCCGCATGAGTTTTTTAGTGTTTTTATTCGGCTTTGATATTTTCCGCGCCGGTGCCATGCTGATGGTCTTTTACGCTGATTTAACCATAGGTGAAATGCTCGCAGTTTTTGGTTATTTATGGTTTATGATGGCGCCAGTACAAGAGATCCTAAACATTCAATATGCGTATTTTTCTGCTAAAGCCGCATTAGCACGGATTAATCGGCTTAACCGACTAAAGCAAGAGCCTATTTATCCGCACCTGGTTAACCCGTTTGCTACCCAAAAAACCGTTGCGATACGCGTAGAAAACTTACACTTTAGTTATAGCGAAGACACGATTTTGAATGGCATTAATTTAACGATTAATGCCGGTGATAAAGTCGCTTTAGTCGGTGCTAGCGGCGGTGGCAAATCCACGCTGATTCAAACCTTAATAGGTTTATATCCTGCGCAATCCGGCCATATTTATTTTGATGACGTTCCAATAGAACACATTGGTTTAGACGTCGTGCGCGAACATGTCGTGACCGTGTTACAGCATCCAGTATTGTTTAACGACACCATCCGGGCAAATTTAACCTTAGGCAAACCAGCAAGTGATGACACGCTTTGGCGTGCACTTGCCATTGCCCAATTAAGCGATAGTGTAAAAGACTTACCACAAGGATTAGACGCTATCGTTGGTAGAAATGGTATGCGTTTATCCGGCGGTCAACGCCAACGCATGGCGATTGCGCGCATGGTCGTCGCTGACCCCAAAGTCGTTATTTTAGATGAAGCGACATCAGCGTTAGACAGTGAAACCGAATACCATTTACACCAAGCGTTAAGCGCATTTTTACAAGACCGCACCACGATTATCATCGCGCATAGACTTAGCGCGGTAAAACAAGCCGATCACGTTTATGTGTTTGAAGAAGGCAAGATTTGCGAACAAGGTCGGCACGAAACGTTAATTACCCAAAATGGCTTATACGCAAAACTTTACGGCGAGTATCAATAGTATGACCGATATTTACGACTTACACTGTCACTCCACGGCCTCAGACGGCGCCCTATCACCCACCGAAGTCGTTAACCGAGCGCATCGCTTTGGCGTGACCTCATTAGCCTTAACCGACCACGATACAACGGCAGGACTTGCTGAGGCTCAAACCACAGCCCAAGCACTCGGTTTGCGGTTGATTCCCGGCATAGAGTTATCGACACTATGGCAAAATCAATGTTTTCATGTGATTGGCATAGGCATTAACCCGCAACACCCGGCCTTAGCTGAGGCCACCCAGCATTTACACACGCTACGCATGGAACGGGCAGAAAAAATCGCCGAAAAACTCGCTAAGAAGCATATTGAAGGCACACTAGACGCTATTAAAACAAGAGTTGGCAACGGCATGATTACACGCAATCATTTCGCCGAATTTTTACTAGCTGAGCGCCATGTCGATAGTTTACAAGAAGCGTTTGACCGCTATTTAGCCAAAGGCAAACCGGCCTATGTCGCCACGGCTTGGACTGAACTGGAATTAGCTATTCAATGGATTAATGAATCCGGCGGCGTGGCTGTGTTAGCACACCCTTTACGCTATCAGCTTAAGAAAAACGCGATGAAACGCTTGCTTACTGCCTTCAAACACGCCGGCGGTCAAGGCATAGAAGTCATTACTGGACGCAGTAACCCGGAAGAAGTTAAACGCGTGTTAGCCATCGCTGAGCAATACCAACTCGCAGGCTCTACCGGCTCAGATTTCCACGCGCCCGACCAATGGGTAGAACTAGGCCGATTACTGCCCATGCCAACGACGATTACCCCGGTTTGGGAGTTGTTGCATTAGAGTCACTAAGGTAACGATTGCCCCCGCCTAGCAATCTCGTTAATAATAACACCTACACTCCACGCAACAGGCAGCTTTATGGCTTTAGAAATCCAAAATCCTAGCGCTGTTCATCTCGCCTCGCTGGCGGCGAGAAACTTATCTAAGCTGATTGCGCAATTACAACCAGGTTATTCGCTAGATGCTGTCGTCACAGCTAAATTAGCCGAAAATAGTTTTATTCTACGTTTAGTGGGTGGACAAGAGTTAAGAGCGCAAACGCCGACAGTTTTAGAACTCGGGCAAACCTTAAGACTGGAAGTCATTAAAACCGGCACGGTACCCGAATTAAAAATTTTAACGACCACCGATGCGGAAGCGCTTACCCCAGAACAACAAACCTTAACAGATACGTTTAAACAGTTATTACCTAAACAGCAATCCTTTGCGGATTTTTCTGGCACGCTCAAGCAAGCTATTGCCTCAAACTTAGCGCAGAGTGACAACCTGAATAGCTTATTAGCCGGTCTGCAACGCGCACTGCCTGATAGACAGGCCTTAATGAGCGCCGATGGCGTTAAACAAGCGATAAATGCATCGGGTCTATTTTTAGAAGCGCAATTGGCAGCACAACAAGCTTTCGCCCCCAATGATATTAAGGCGCAATTATTAAAACTGATTCATGTGTTACAACAAGCGACTCGCGTTGATGTGGTCTTAAGCCAAGAGGGTCAAGTCAATACTAATCCATCAGACGTTATAGAGTCACCACTATTAAACACGTATTTAGGCAACGAAACGGACGTTAAACGCTTATTAACCCAAGCAGAAGGAACTTTAGCGGGTATCGTATTAGATCAATTAGCCTCTCTACCTAAGGACAACACCACGGTACAGGTTTGGCAATTACAACTGCCTTTTGTCGATGATGAGCAAAACAATACCGCCAAATTGAAAATCACTAAAGACAGCAGTCAATCCGATGCTGAAAACCCTCAATTGAATTGGTCGGTACTCTTAGAATTAAATCCGCCAGGTTTAGGCAAACTTTACAGCCGTATTAGTTTGATAGGCAACCAAATAGACACTTATTTTTGGTCTGACCACGCGGAAGTAAGCCAATTGTTACAAGATAATATGGAGCTATTAGCCGCTCGTTATAGTCAAGCAGGACTGCATCCGGGGCATTTACAAGCCTTAGAAGGCGTTGCGCCATCGTCGGTATCGCCATTGCCCAAGCTTGATATGCCGTTAATCGATGAACGCGCATGAAGCAGGTTATTAATCCACCTGATTTAGCGGTTGCGTTGCAATATGATGGTAGCAATGCTCCTAGAGTTACGGCAAAAGGCAAAGGCAAAACGGCAGAAGAGATTATTGCCATTGCCGAACAACACGACATTCCGCTACACACGGATGTCGTGTTAGTCGATATGCTGGCTAAAATTCCTTTAGGCGATGAAATTCCGAGAGAACTCTATTTAGCGGTCGCAGAAGTCATTGCGTTCGCGTATCTGATTAGCGGCAAGCAACCAGAATCGCGCTAATTACTGCGCACTGGTCACAGGCTTACTAAACTGCGCCGTGCAATTATGATTACCTTTGCTTAAATCCAGCGTAATCGTGGTATTTAAACCGACACAATCGCCCCGCCAACCCGCAAATAAATACCCGGTATTAGGCGTTGCTGTAAGCTTTAACGTCCCCGATGCGGGTTTAGTTAAAGTACATTGAGTACCGCATTGAATCCCAGCCGGTTGACTGGTAACTTTTCCTAAGCCATTGATAGTAATACGCGTCTTAGCAATACTGGTATCGTACTCACTCGACGCGAAGGTTTTTTCGATAAAAACAATATCGGAATTAGTGGTATAAGCAACTGAATTGTAGTTAGCTAATTTTTCAATCGCTTTAACAACACCCATACCGTCTATGACTTTACCAAATACGGCATAACCTGGGCTGCTCGCGCTGGCATAATCTAAGCCGGTATTATCGACTAAATTGATGAAAAACTGCGACGTGGCAGAATTAGGGTCAGACGTGCGCGCCATAGCTATCGTCCCAGTCAGATTGCTTAAGCCATTCGTCGATTCATTAATAATAGGGCTATTGGTGGTCTTCTGTTTGCCATCAGCTTTATTAAACCCACCACCTTGTACGACAAAACCTTTGACTACCCGATGAATCAACGTATTCTTATAAAAACCACTATTGACATAGCTAATAAAATTATTCGAGCTAATTGGGGCATGAGTATAATCAAGCTCAACCACAATCGTACCTAAATTAGTTTGCAATTCGACAATAGTTAACTCTTCGGCTTGGGCATAAAATGAGCTCATGACGGTTAAGGCCAATACCGCTAATGATTTGTAACAACGCATCGCTAACTCCTAAAAAAACATGAAAAAAATACTATTTATCCTGATTTACTTATCGTCTAACCTGAGTGTTGCTGAAGTCGCTTTATCCGACCATGCATTAGGCATTTGGGCGCTACCCGACACTGCTAAACTAAAACGCTGGGTGATTATCCATAATCTCGCAGAAGCTAAAACCAGCGGTGTGTATCATATCGAAGTCATTGCGCGCGGTGTAAAAGACCCGGTTTGGAAAATTCAACATTTAGCCGACCATCTGGCGATTAACGCAACAGCCTTATCGGCCAGTGTCGTCAAGCCGTTAACCACAGGTGATGTCTATCCAGAGTCATTTAATTCCGGTTTTGCCCGTTGGCAACAAGAAAATAACGGTCAAGGCGGCGCGATTTGTACGACAACGGTACTTGAGTGTATTCACCGCTAGCGGTTTATCAATAGCTGAGTAAACACCAAAATATCGTCTAGTCCGTGTTTGATAACGTGCTCTACAATCTCGACATTCAGTTTTTTATATTCATGCACGGCGATATTTCTAAAACCCACCATAGCAATCATTTTTTTCTCAAGCTCGGTAGAAATAATGCCTTGTCGGCTTAACAACTGAAAACTTTCGGCACTGCTGCACGGAATACCCAGCTTTTCTTTTCTAATGATATGGTTCGCTAAATCTATCGCCATCTCACAAGCACGGGTTACATTCAGCACCGCCGCATCTTGATAAGTAAAATTAGTTCGAAAACTATCACCGGCTTTTTGGCATTCATCTCTAGCACGTTGCACACAGCGCTGAATGCTTTGGATTTTACCGATAAGTAAATCATTCATACGCGATAGGCTGTTCCGGTCAGCTTGAATTCAGCCAGAATATCGGCTCGTTCCTCATTAAGCTTTTGGTAAAACGACAAGGTAAGCATTTCAAACTCGTCCGCCGCATAGCTGTCACCTGTGTAAATGCGCCGTTCTGCCACCACCACTTCTTTTTGTAGCACCGTAGAGGCTTGGCGAATATTAAGCAAGTCCACGTCTTTATACACTATTGTGCTTAAATGCCCGGAAAGCTGAAGCCAAGCCCAAAAGTCCACAAATTGCGCCTGCTCAGGTGGTAGCAACACGGCAATATCAATATCACTGTTCGGCCATTCATCTTCCGTTCCCCAAGAACCAAACAGATAAATAGCCTGAGTATCGGGATAAGCTCCGAGTATCGCAGCAGTTATGTCAGCGTTCACGCCCTGCACACCTAGCAACTAACCCTGAATTCCACCTTGCGTTAATTGCACAGGGTCTAGCAATTTTCTCAATTCATCATGACTTAACTCGGTCATCTCGGCTGCGACATCGATAATAGGACGTTTTTGCTTATAAGCAGTTTTGGCAATTTCAGCCGCTTTGGCATAACCAATGATGGGGTTTAATGCTGTCACTAAAATTGGGTTTTTAGCTAACGCTTGGTCAATACTAGCTTGTTGTACTTGAAAACCTGCTATGGCTTTATCGGCTAATAATCCGCTGACGTTAGCCAATAAGTCAATGCTTTGCAGAATATTATAAGCAATCACCGGCAACATCACGTTGAGCTGAAAACTGCCCGATTGCCCAGCGAGGGTAATCGTCGTATCGTTACCAATCACTTGTGCTGCAACCATCGCTGTCGCTTCTGGAACCACTGGATTGACTTTACCTGGCATAATGCTGCTGCCGGGTTGTAACGCAGGCAATTCAATTTCCGCTAAACCGGCTAACGGCCCGCTATTCATCCAACGCAAATCATTGGCGATTTTCATTAAACTCACTGCAATAACTTTCAGTTGCCCGGATAATTCAACCATCGTATCTTGACAGCTTAAGCTCTCAAAAAATGAATCATTAGGCTTAAACGGCAAGCCAGTGGCAGTGCTTAAGGTTTCGCTAAAACAAGCCGCAAAACGCGGGTCTGCATTAATACCCGTTCCAACCGCCGTGCCGCCTTGCGCCAGTTTATAAACTCTTGGCAAGCTGGCTTCTAATCGGCTAATACCGTTTCTAATTTGTAACGCCCAAGCGCCTAATTCTTGGTCAAAACGCACCGGCATCGCATCCATTAAATGCGTGCGCCCTGTTTTAGTAAAATTAGCCAGACTTAATGCTTTGTCTTCAATAGTCGCCGCTAAATGGTTAAGTTTAGGCAATAAGCTATTATGGCATTCTAAGGCCGCACTAACATGAATAGCAGTAGGAATCACGTCATTACTGCTTTGCCCCATGTTGACATGATCGTTAGCGCTCACCGTTGTGCCCAAACTCGATGAGGCTAAATTAGCTAATACTTCATTGACGTTCATATTGGTACTTGTACCGGAGCCGGTCTGAAACACATCGACAGGAAATTGCTGAGGATGCTGGCCGACCATCACTTGTTCAGCGGCGGCTATAATGGCATCAGCAATATCGGCTGGCAAAAGTTCTAATTGCTTATTCACCTGTGCGGCTGTTTTTTTAATGAGCGCCACAGTGTTAATAAACGCAACCGGCATGGTTAAACCGCTAATCGGAAAGTTCTCAACTGCACGTTGTGTTTGCGCGCCGTAACACGCCGTCACCGGGACTTTTAACTCGCCCATACTATCTTTTTCCAAACGGTATTCAATCATGGCTTATTCTCTCGATAAATGTGGTTAGTTCAGATAGGGTAAACGGCCAAGCAAGTTCGGCCTGAGTCTTAGGTTCGACGAGTACCGGAATGCGTATGCCATAATGTGTTTGCCATTCTGGTTGGTCAAAAATATCTAAAATTTCTAATGTGACGGTCTGATATGAAAGACTGTATTGCAAGACAAGCTCTTGCGCTTGCTCGCACAAATGACAGCCAAGCGTTGAAAATAATTGTAAATGCATAAGTTAATGCTTAGTCAATTTATCCAACACGCCCATTAGCAGCGCCGATACCACTAAGGTTAAATGAATCGCTACATACCAAATGAGCTTATCGTTAGGCGTTGCGCTGATATTCATAAAAACTTTTAATAAATGTATCGATGAAATCGCGACTATAGAGGTCGCGACTTTAATTTTCATCGAACTGTAATCATGTGTCCCCAACCATTCCAATTTTTCCGTGGTTTCAGCAATGTCTAAACGTGAAACGAAATTTTCATAACCGCTAAACATGATTAACACCACTAAGCTACCTACCAGCGTTAAATCAATTAAGGTTAATAGCGTTAGTAAAAAATCGGTTTCGTTAATCTCAAAAATATGCGGTAAAAAATGGTAGAGCTCTTGGCAGAACTTAATAAACAATGCCAGTAAAATCAAACTCATACCTAAATAAATAGGCGCTAAAATCCAACGGCTCGCATACATTAGCCGTTCCATTGCATATTCTATTTGCTGATTTGATAACATAAACACTCTTACGGTTTACAACATTAAACACTCATAGATGAGGCGATTTTTTCTTAGGGCTTTTGCTTGGCTCTTTCACACCAGCGCTAGCTGGCAATGGCTCTGCATTCGCTGGTTTCAGACCAGCAAACTCAAACACAATATCTAGTTCTTTATCGGATAACTCGTAATACGAACCGGATTTTAAATACTCTGGCAACACGACCGGCCCATAGCGCACCCGCATAAGCCTACTCACCACAACGTGTTGTGACTCCCAAAGCCTACGCACTAAGCGATTACGTCCTTCGCTAACAGTAACGTAATACCACTTGTTCGCCCCTTCACCACCGCTAAAATGGATTTCATTAAATTTAGCAAAACCATCGTCTAATTCTACCCCGGCCGCTAAGCGCGCCAACAAGGCATCGGACACATTGCCCAAAATGCGTACCGCATACTCACGCTCCACATCTGATGAAGGGTGCATTAAGCGGTTGGCTAATTCGCCATTATTAGTGACTAATAATAGGCCTGACGTATTAATATCTAACCGCCCCACTGTCAGCCAACGGCCTGTAAGTAGCTCAGGAAAACGCGTAAATACTGTAGGCCGACCTTCTGGGTCGCGGCGTGTCACGACCTCGCCTATCGGCTTGTGATACAACAATACACGCGTTTTCTGTTGGGTAAATTTTTCCCAATGTACAACACGCTCGTTAACTTGTAAAAAATCCCCAGCTTTTAATCGAAGACCTGGCACGGCAAGTTGACCATTAACGCGAATACGTCCCTCAGCCAGCCAGCGCTCAATTTCACGCCGAGACGCAAGACCTCCGCGCGCCAACACTTTTTGAATACGCTCACCCGCACTATCATCCCCTTTAACTTGATGAGCCGGTTTAGGTGCTGGCTTAGCATCCGTCGTAAGCCTTGGTTTTTTCGCGGTGCGTTTTTTCTGCACTATCGGTTTTTGTTTATTCGTCACAACGTATACTTCGCTTAAATAGTGAAATCGAGTTTTTTATCGAATGGCAGCAAGGCCGGTAATTCGTCTAAACTCTTAAGATTAAAATAGTCTAAAAATTGTCGGGTGGTGCCTAATAATGCGGGTCTCCCCGGCACTTCTTTATGGCCTATGACTTTTATCCATTCGCGTTCTAATAACGTTTGGATAATCGCAGAACTGACACTCACGCCACGAATATCCTCAATATCGCCACGCGTAACCGGTTGCCGATAAGCAATAATCGCTAAAGTTTCTAATAATGCCCTAGAATACTTAGTCGGTTTTTCCTCGAATAAACGCCCAACCCAAGGCGAGAACGCACTACGCACTTGAAAACGGTAACCACTCGCGACTAACTTTAATTCCAATGGCTTATGTTGATAGTCTGCAATAATTGCTACTAATGCTGTTTCTAGCTCATCACGGCTAAATGCCTGTTCTTCACCTAAAATCTGTTGTAATTGTTTAATCGACAACGGTTTTTGAGCGGCAAATAAAATCGCTTCTAATACATCTTTAATTCCGATGATTTCTCTGGTCATCGCCGCATTCCCTCTTGCCTGTTCTGCCTCAACGTGTTTAGACGTTAAGCCATCGCTAGTCTCCACACACGTCATCAACACGGGTTTAAACGTAATTCGCCCCAGACGTGCGCGAAATCGGTAATATCGTTTTAGCGGATAGTCAACAGGCGCAAGCTTAGCAACTTTTACCTTAGGTTGATCAGCATCTAATTCTATCGCGCGGCTACGTTTACTGTTTTTTTTAACCGGCTCGCTGGGTGTCGGCAGCTCGGATTCGGATACCGGCAAAGGGTTCGGGTTGGCTGATTTCGATAAGTCGCTCTTTACAGAGTTCGAGGATGGCCAAGAAGGCGACGACGGCTCCTTGTCGGCCTTCTTTTCGGTGAAATAATTGCGGGAAAAGGAGACTATCTTCTCCTTTAAGTTTTGCCAAAATGGTTGCCATTCGTTCACGGACGGATAATACTTCTTTAGTAATTTGGTGATGACTTAATTGTTCGGCGCGTTTTAACACATCTTGAAACGCTAATATCAATTCTTGTAACTGTACATCGGGCAGAATTTTTTGCACGGTTAATGCTGCTAAATCAATCTCAACGCTAAACATATCGCGTTCTAACCTGGGTAGCTGGTCTATTTGTTCTGCGGCTAGCTTAATCGTTTCATATTCTTGCAAACGTTGAATTAATAACACCCTTGGGTCTTCTTCATCTGCATCAAGCTCTGGCTGTCTAGGCAATAACAAGCGCGATTTAATTTCTGCTAATAAGGCCGCCATGACTAAATATTCGGCCGCTAACTCAATATTCAATTGCTCCATTAAATGGATATATTCCATATATTGCTCAGTAATATGGGCAATAGGAATATTAACAATATCTAAGTTTTGCTTCTTAATTAAATATAACAATAAATCTAACGGCCCTTCAAACAACTCCAAAAAGACCTCTAAGGCATCGGGTGGAATATACAAATCTTCAGGCAGTTGATGTACCGGTGCGCCATTCACTTTAGCAACAACAGGCGCCTCTTCACTTGTATCAATCACTATAAACCAGCAATAGAAAAAAACAGATTTTGACAAATATACATTGGCTTTTCTAACAACACGTTTAACACCCTAAAATACAGCATCGCCAATAAGATATAAAAACCATAAGGTTCTAAGCGATTGTATTGCCATGCTAAGCGTGGCGGTAATAAGCCGGTTAACATACGACTGCCATCCAAGGGCGGAATCGGCAATAAATTAATCAACGCTAGCACGAGGTTAATCGAAATACCTGCAATACCTGTGTAAATTAACGGTGTCGAAATCGCTTCTACACCAATAACCACGCCAAGCCTAGCCAACAGCGCCCAGCCTAACGCCATTAATAAATTTGATACAGGTCCCGCTGCCGCCACGAATGCCATATCGTGTAACGGTTTCTTAAAATTACGCGCATCAACGGGGACGGGTTTTGCCCAACCAAAAATAAATCCAGTACCGGTTAATAACAACATACCTGGCAATAAAATCGTACCAAATAAATCAATATGTTTAAGCGGATTTAACGTTAACCGCCCTAACATATAAGCAGTATTATCGCCGAATTTTCTAGCTGTCCAACCATGAGCAACTTCATGCACAGTAATTGCAAACACAACTGGCAAAATCCATACCACAATACGCTGCACTAAGGTTAAATCATTCATCATGTTCTCCTATGAGCTTAACATGCTCGCAATACCCTTGCCTTGACGCACAATTTCTGGACCCGAAGAGGTAAACTCAATAATCGTCGTTGCTTCCGACTCAATAACACCAGCATCTATCACTAAATCTAATTCGTGCTCTAATTGCTCACGAATGTCATAAGGATCGCATAAGCCCATATCGGCTCCGGGTAATATTAACGTAGTGCTAAACAATGCTTCCTCTAATTCGCGAAGTAAAGCCAGAGTAATGGGATGGTCGGGTATGCGAATACCTATGGTTTTCTTCTTAGGATGTTGTAACCGGCGCGGCACTTCTTTAGTTGCGTCTAAAATAAACGTAAAAGGCCCAGGTGTTAACGCCTTAATTAAACGAAACGCGTCGTTGCCTATTTTGGTGAACGTCGAAACTTGCGTTAAATCTTTGCAAACCAACGTAAAATTATGTTTATCATCGAGCTGACGGATGCGTTTAATCCGGTCTAACGCTTGTTTGTCACCGATATGACACGCCAGCGCATAAGAAGCATCAGTGGGATAGGCAATCACACCGCCTTGACGGATAATTTCGACCGCACGATGAATTAAACGCGGTTGTGGATTTTTCGGATGTATTTCAAAAAATTGAGCCATGATTTAAGCTTTACCAAACAAGCGCCCGATTATAACGCATAGCACCTGCTAATGCAGTAGGAAACCGGTTGTTAAACCAATATATACAACAGATAACCACCGATGACTCGTTTATTCATAAGACTGTTTTTAGGATTAACCACAATTGCCAGTGTTATTTTAATTTCAGCTTACAGCCTGACACGAATTAACCCCGTAACAGCTGAAGTATTGATGCGCATAGGCTTACTGGTTTTTTTAGCCGCTTTCATGCTACTCATTGCGCTCAGTATTTATGCTGTTATCATCAAAATAGTTCATCACAGTAGAGACTTTTTTTCTGTCTATAACCGAAACCAACGACAATGGCTATTTCAATTAAATCGGCAAGACGCTTTAACGCGTTTAGTGCAATTAAAAAAAAACCAAATCAATTACTTTCATCAACTAAAAATGCAACGTCTTCTGACGCGGCATAACAAAAAACAAATAAACGAGTTAGCGCAACAATTGCTTAAAGAGATGAATACCATACAACCTAGACTGAGCCGACAAGAGCGACAACATTGGCAGCAGCAAATTAAGCAATACCAAAAACGCTTAGACGATATAGGCTTATTATCGTTACATCAACAAATGACCGCTAAATACAAACAACTATGAGTATTTTACAGGATTCAACTCGCGCCGTTATCGATTGGATTTATGCGCTAAAAGACCAGCACTTACACTGGCAACTTAGTCGTCAAGCCCAGCAAGTGCAATTAAAACAAGACCAGGTTTTAGCCGAACACGCGTTAAGCGCAGAGCTAAAAAAAAGAAATGCCCAGTTAAGACATGAACTCGCGTTGCTAAAACAACAGCATGACGCGGAATTATTCATGCATAAAACCAAATGCAAACAAGACATTAAAGATTACCAACACTATTTATCAGCGTTAGATCAATTAAAAATGTCTATTCAAAGCCATTATGCGCATTTGCCTAGTGCATTGACATTCACGATTCATCATCATGCCAAACAGCTGTTAAATGCCTTATGGGAAGCTCAAACGCAAGAAGATAAAGTTGAATGCGAGCTACGTCTAATACACTTTATGACGGCTGTACATGACGATGCTTGCTTACGATTAGAGCATTCAGACCGCCCCAATATGCCTGAAAAGACCTTAGCCTTACTAAAGTTGTCGCCACTTCCCTGTGACGACCAATCAAACTAATACCAGCGACCTATAACTAAACCTAGCGTCCTATTTCATTACCAAAATAGGCACCTGCCGCAGCACCAATTCCAGTCGCTAATGGATCGCCATTGCCCAACCCATAACCCACAACACCACCGATAACACCACCCGCCAAACCTGCTGTACCAGGAGGTGCGTAACCGTTGTATTGCGGTCTACCATAATAAACCGGTGGCGGCGGTGGTGGAGCATAATACACTCTTGGTCTAGGCACATAAGTCACCACAGGTCTAGGCACATATGTCACGACCGGTCTAGGTCTTGGATAATAACGAATCACTTCTCGATACGGTCTTGGGTAATATTTAACCACCTCTTTAACCGGTGGATGATGATTTCCATGGTAATGCCAGCCGCTAGCCGAAGCCACTGCTGGCATAATTGCAACACCCATCCATACGCATAACGATAAAATCAGCTTTTTCATAACAACCTCACTGTTGAGTTACAAACAATCTTTTTAAAACTGGCGCTATCTTATACGCGACAAAATTAATGGTAGCTTAATGCTTAAAACATTATTCATCGCTATGAGTATCAGTATGCTCTACTGATGGTGATGGATAAGGCCATTGCCAGTTACGGATTTCAGGCATGTCTTCGCCATATTTATAAATATACTGCTTATGATCAATCAGTTTGTCGCGGATATATTGTTTTAAATACACCGAGTGGTTACGCAGCCTAGGTACTCTATCAATCACATCGGCGGCTAGATGATAGCGGTCTGTGTCATTCATCACTACCATATCAAACGGTGTTGACGTTGTACCTTCTTCTTTATAGCCGCGTACATGTAAATTAGCATGGTTGCTGCGTCTATACGCTAAACGGTGAATCAGCCAAGGGTAACCATGATAGGCAAACACAATAGGTTTGGTTTTGGTAAATAAATCATCAAAATCACGGTCAGATAAACCGTTCGGATGCTCACTAATGGGCTGTAAGCGCATTAAATTCACGACATTAATCACCCGAATTTTTAAGTCAGGCACTTTACTGCGCAAAATATCCACCGCCGCTAAGGTTTCTAAAGTCGGCACATCACCCGCACACGCCATCACCACATCGGGTTCATCGCCATAATCATTACTCGCCCATTCCCACACACCGATACCTGCCTCACAATGTTTCATAGCCGCATCCATATTTAACCATTGCGGTGCGGGTTGTTTACCTGCAACGATAACATTGACGTAATTACGACTACGCAACACATGATCGGTGACCGCTAATAAGGTATTGGCATCAGGAGGTAAAAACACACGTATCACTTCTGCTTTTTTATTCACCACATGGTCGATAAAGCCAGGGTCTTGATGGGAAAAACCATTATGGTCTTGCCGCCACACATGCGAGGTTAATAAATAATTTAATGACGCAATCGGTCTGCGCCACGGAATACGGTTACAGGTTTTTAACCATTTCGCATGTTGATTAAACATCGAATCGATAATATGAATAAACGCTTCATAGCACGAGAAAAAGCCATGGCGTCCGGTCAATAAATAACCTTCTAACCAACCTTGGCAAGTATGCTCGCTTAAAATCTCCATAACCCTGCCGTCTTGCGCTAAAAAGGTATCTTCGGGCAAGATTTTTTCCATCCATGTTCTTGCTGTCACGTCAAACAAATCATCCCAGCGGTTTGATGAGGTTTCATCAGGGCCAAACACTCTAAAATTGCTTTGATCCATATTGTTTTTCATGACATCTCTAAGGAAACGTCCCATGACTCGCGTAGCTTCAGCTTCGACGCAGCCGGGTGACGGCACATCGACGGCATAAAGCTTATAATCTGGTAAACGCAAATCTCTTAGCAACAAACCGCCATTGGTATGAGGACTATCGCTCATACGCTGCCGACCTTGTGGCGCTAACGCTAAAATGGAAGCAATTGGCTTACCTTGTTCATCAAATAATTCATCGGGTCTATAACTTTTTAACCAGCGCTCTAATTGGCTGACATGCTCCGGGTTACTCGCCATATTCGCTAACGGCACTTGATGTGAGCGCCAGAAATTTTCGGTTAATTTGCCATCAACGCTAGCAGGCCCGGTCCACCCCTTAGGTGTACGCAAAATAATCATTGGCCAGGTTGGCCGTTTAACCGTATCACTGTCGCCATTACGCGCAGCCATTTGTATCGTTTTAATCTCGTCTAAGCATTGATCTAAAACACTAGCCATACGGGTATGGACAATTGCGGGGTCGCTGCCTTCAACAACATAAGGACGGTAACCATAGCCTTCGAACAGTTGTAACAATTCCTCCTCATGCATTCGACCTAAAATAGTTGGATTAGCAATTTTATAACCATTTAAATGCAAAATAGGCAAAACAACGCCATCTCTAATAGGGTTCAAAAACTTATTAGAATGCCAAGCCGTTGCCATAGGACCGGTTTCAGCCTCACCGTCGCCAACCACGCAACAAGCAATTAAGTCAGGGTTATCAAAGACTGCACCATAAGCATGGGATAACGCATAACCCAATTCCCCTCCTTCATGTATAGAGCCAGGCGTCTCTGGCGCAACATGACTTGGCACCCCGCCTGGAAAGGAAAATTGCTTAAACAACGCTTTTATACCGTCTTTATCCTGAGAAACACTAGGATAATACTCGCTATAGGTTCCTTCCAACCAACAATTCGCCAACATAGCTGGGCCACCATGACCTGGCCCGCAAATAAACATAACATTTAAATCATAAGCTTTAATTACACGATTTAAATGCACATAAATAAAATTCAAACCGGGTGTTGTCCCCCAATGACCTAATAACCGTGGTTTAATATGGCTTAAGACCAGCTCTTCTTTTAACAAAGGGTTATCTAATAAATAAATTTGCCCTACTGATAAATAATTCGCTGCCCGCCAATACGCATCCATTCTATCTAGCAACTCGGCAGATAATTGAAATTCTTGATGACTCGCTTGCACGATGTTATCCCCCTAGTCTAAGGACTACTGTCCTAAAAAATTAAAAATTTGCTGAGCAGAAACGCGCTCTTCTTCTGCTGCAACCACTAAGATTTTAATAGCACTCGCATTAGCACTAATCTCTCGGTTATCAGTGGTCGCTAACCGATTTTTTTCAACATCTAACAGCATTCCCAAATGCGCTAAACCATCGATAATCTCTTCACGCACTAACGCTGCATGTTCGCCAATGCCGCCGGAAAACACCAATGCTGAAACGCGGCCAAGAATAGCATAATAAGCACCAATATATTTTTTTATTCGATAGCAAAACATCTTAACAGCGAGTTTAGCGTTTTCATCACCTTGCGCTAAAGCAGCCAATACAGCACGCATGTCGGTATGACCGGAAACACCATATAAACCAGAACGATGGTTTAATACCTCATCGATTTGCTGTGCAGAATATCCCTCTTTTTGCAGGGCAACTAAAATCATAGGATCTAAATCGCCCGGCCGTTTAGCCATTACCAAGCCTTCACAAGGTGAAAAACCCATAGACGTATCGATACTGACACCGCCGCATATCGCCGTAGCACTCGCGCCTCCCCCTAAATGCAAGACGATAAGATTAAGTTGAGACGGCGCAATATTAAGGAGTTCAGAGCAAACAGAAACGCTATGCAGACAAGACAGGCCATGAAAACCATAACGATAAAATTGAATATTCGCTGTTAAATCATCGGGTAAAGCATATTTTCCCGCATAGTCTGGAATGGTTCGATGAAACGCTGTGTCAAATAACGCAAATTGCCAACAAGCAGGAAATAAGCGCCGGGCAATGATGATACCTAAACGATTAAACGGATTATGCAGCGGCGCATAGGCATCGAGTTGCTCTAGCCGTGCTAACACCGCATCGGTAATTTCAGTAGGCCCAGCATACCAACCTGCGCCATGCACCACTCTATGACCTATCGCAAGCAAAGCTAAGTCCGCTTGCTGGAGCCAGTCTTGCCACTGAACGAGTATAGATTCTAACGCATATTCAGCGCTTGAATTTTTTGTTAACTGATAGGCAACAACTTGCCCAGTTATCGTTTTCCCCAACACAGACACGGCATTATCTTTACCGTAATCCGCATTTAACTCAGCCAATAAGCACAAATCGCTATTAAACAATCTGGTTTTGACCGACGTGCTACCCACGTTAATTATCAAAATAGCTTCAGTCATGATAACCATCCAAGATTTATTAGTAAAAACCGCTCATATTCTCATACTTAGCCGCGCGAGTTTAGCCACATGCTCGGCTCATAAAAAAGCGTTTGCCCCACCCTAACCCTCTAAGATAGAGTGCCGACAATAACCGCATCGCTCGCGATTTGAAACCTAGGCATATGGCTTTTAATAACAAATTTAAATCCCTTTCTCAAGTTCTGAAATATCACGCTATTCATTACACCGAAGAAAGTTTTGACCTATTGAAAACTAAAAGCCAAATCACAATGTGGTAACGGAAACAATCCTGCCGCAAGAGAGAAAGCCAAAAACGATGCTCGGCAGATTAAAGCAATGACCCAAAGCTGATACGTTTAGTATCGTAATTTTAAAATCTGGCTACCAATGTGGAGGGACACCTTTTGATTTAAGCACGTAGAGCTAAACCGTCATTTCATTCCGGCGGATGTGCAAAACTATGGGTTTTGACTGGACACAGTTTATACACCGTTAATACCGCGCATTGTGCTAACGCTATATCAGCAGTAACACGCCTAAGTTAGGCTAACCCACTACCTCTTAATACTTATTCTGTATGAAACGATTTTATATCCTAGGCTGGTTTGTCTTACTGATTAACGTAGTAAGTTATACCGCCAGCGCCAACAAGCACTTAACGACAATTCACATTGCGGCAGCTTGGCTACCCGAATTAAATCAGTCGTTAACAGTGTCCGAAATTGCAACTAAAACAGAATTTACACCTATTACCGAGCAAGGGATTAGTCTAGGTTTTCGTGATGACCGCATTTGGTTAAAAATCATACTGCAAAACACCGATGACAAAAACGTAGAAGGCTGGCTAGATTTAGGTTTCACTCGGTTATCCTCGGTCAAGTTCTATCAGCCTGGCCAAAAACCAGGGCAATGGCAAATGCAGATGGCTGGTTTAGATGTGCCAATTAAGGATAGAGCGTTAGCTAATCGTAATATCGTGTTTCCGATTCAATTAAACGCATTAGAACAGCGTACAGTATATTTTTTGGTTGCATCTCCTTTTGTCAATCTCAAACCGACGTGGTGGTCTCCTGAAATTTACCAGCAGCGGCAAAATCACAACGAGTTCAGAGATTTGCTGGTATTCGGCGCGACCTTGGGCTTAGCGAGTTTAGGCTTTCTGCAAGCCCTCGCCTCCCGTGACGCCTTGCTAGCGATAAATGCGCTACGAGCGTTGACGGCTGTGGTTTGGGCCTGGATTGTCATGGGTTATGCAGGTTTTTACAACTGCCCTAATGCGCCTCAGGTGTTTGCGCCTTTTATTAATTTGCTGCTAGCCTTGTTTTTAACGATTCAATTGCTATTAGTAGCTAAATTCTTGCCAGCGTCTTTGTATCCATCATGGTTGCGCACGCTTTTTTGCCGAGTGGCTTGGCTTGCCGCCGGTGTGGGTTGTATATCTATGGTTATCGATTCGGCTGGATTGGTATTAAAGATTATCAGCCTCATCGGTTCTTTAATGCAGCCTGGGGTGTTGTACGCTTGTTTTATAACCGCTAGACGCGGCTATTCGCCCGCGTGGTGGTTATTGACTGGGTTTAGTCTTGCTGTGTTCGGGTTTTATCGAAAGTTGCTAGAGGTTATTGGCTTTTTTCCGGTTAATCCCGATGTCGATTTTATGGCATTGCTGAATACATTAATCAGCACGGTGCTGTTTTATTTAGGCACGGCGGCGCGGGTTGATAAATTGCGCATGGAGCGCGAACATGCTTTGCAGGCCAATATGGTGCTGCAGCGTGAAACTGAAGCGCGGTTGGAAAAAGAAGTCAAACTGCGCACCGCCGAGCTGGAAGTGGCTAGAGATGACGCGAACAAAGCAAACCAAGCAAAAACGCTGTTTTTAGCGAAAGTCAGCCACGAGTTACGCTCCCCCATGCATACCATTTTAAGCTATGCCGAACTAGCCCGTCGCGAACACTCGTTACGACATTTGCATACGATTTCTGATGCTGGTCGCCATTTGTTGGGCTTGATTGATGATTTATTGGCGTATGTCAAAAATTCTTACGAAGAATTGAAAATAGATTACCAAGCGCATTTTACTCGTTATTTGCTAGAGCAATTGCAAGCTTACGGCCAAACCATGGCGGTGCGTGGCAAAAACGAATTACTGGTGGAAGCCGATCCCGCATTACCAACTTGCATAAAAACCGATAGCCGCCGCTTACTGCAAATCGGCATTGTATTGCTGTCGAATGCCGGTGCGCATACCCGACAAGGCCGGATAATTTTACGTTTAACGCAGCAAGGCCCTGATATTTTGCAGCTACAAGTACAAGATAACGGTACCGGCATAGACCCGGAGCGGATAGAGCACATTTTTCAACCTTTTGAGCGCATAGACAGCGGTAGTCATTCCGCCGGTTTAGGACTAGGCCTAGCGATAGCCTTGCAGCTTGCAAAGGCGATGGGTGGTGAGTTATTCGCGCAAAGCGAGTTAGGGTGCGGTAGCGTATTTACGTTGCGCTTGCCGCTGATTGTAGCTGACCCGGCAGCAGTCACGCCTTTTATCGGTCAGAATAATGTGATTGGTTATCGCGGTAAGACCCGGCGCATACTGGTTGTGGATGATAATCCCGACCACTTGCGGTTTATGGTCGAATCATTAGAGGCGATAGGTTTTGAAGTGTATGGTGCAGCAACAGCGGAGACGTTGCTGGGATACGCAACGCAACAGCAAAAACCGTGCGATTTAGTATTACTGGATTTTCATTTGTCCGATGCAACGGCAGATACGCTATTGCCGAAATTAAGGCGGTTACCGGGTTGCGCCAATTTGCCAGTAACATTGATTTCCGCTTCACCACCTAGCGTAACCGATGGCTTTACTGCTGTACTCAGTAAACCAGCCGCTTTTAGCGATGTGCTTGAAATGATTGCTCGCATTCTAGCGGTGGATTGGGTGTACGCTCCCAGCAATTCTATTCCGGAATCAGCAACGTTTAACATCACGGCGGAGGATTGGGAGCAGGCTTTAAGCGTTGGCGATGTATACGCATTAGAAAACTTACTGAATCAACTCAAGAGTATCGATGCAGAGTTGGCGGAACACGCACAACAGCATCTGGAACGCTATGATTTTACTGCAGTTAGGCAACTTCTCAAACTTAACAAACATTAGCCTTAGTCGTCCCGTGTTTTCATCGGCAACCCCGATGCGCGGCGATAATCGCTGGGTGACATGTTGAAATATTCTCGAAAAGCATTAGAAAAAGCGGCAGCGGAAGAATAGCCATTTTGTTCGGCGATACGCCCGATTTCCAGTTCTGTAGTCAGCAACAGTTCGCAGGCCTGTTTCATACGTTGTTCGCGTAGCCAGTTTTGCGCAGACTGCCCTGTCACTTGCCGGAAATCTTCAGCCAACTGGCGAGCATGAGTGCCTATCTTGCGAGCAATATCGGTTAACGTCAAAGTAATGCTCAAATCTTGTAAATACAAAGCCTGGGCTTTATAAACGCGCAACTCGGCACGGCTCATATTCTTATAATCCGGCGGTTCGTTCGGAACTTGCACCGGCAGCGTTCTTAAGCGTTTGTGCAAATCGACATGTACGCGCAATCTTGCCAATACTTCCTGAGCTTGCCATGGCTTAGTGATGTAATCACAACCACCAAGCGTAAAGCCTTCAACTTTGTCCTCTAACGCTTGCATCGCGGTTAAGAAAATGACCGGAATATCGGTCGTGCGCGGATCGGATTTTAACAAACGGCAAGTACTTAAACCATCCATCTCCGGCATGATGCGATCCAGCAATATTAAATCCGGCTGCGTAGTAACCGCTTTATCAAAACCGTCCGCCCCGCTCAATGCGACTAAGATTCTAAATCCGGGCTGGTCACGCAGCAGTTCAACCAAAGTCCGGATATCTGACGGTGAATCGTCAATAATCAAAAGAGTAGCAGGCATAGTAATAAAAACTAAGGTTGGCGCAAGCTCGCGCATAAAAAATCTTAAAGTATTGACTAGAAGCTAGCCAAACGTCATAGCGGCATTTCCACTGGCATAAACAGCTTGACCGTAATAATTACTACACATTAGCGCAAAAATTACTGCATGTCTGCGCAAATGAATTTTTCGGCCCCTCTCTACAATAGCCGTTAAAAGAGCCGGTGCAGATTGTTTTTACCTCAAGTCATGGTCAGACCCGCATCGCGATACCCTACCGATTGAGTAATAGCTAACTTAATATGACCGAGCAACAACACAAGCTAACAGTAACCCCTTCCGCCGGATTTAGGACTTGGTTAACTGAATCCGAAATCAGCTTGGCATTTACAACGTATCAAACCAATCGCTTATGCTTGGTCGGCTGTAAACCAGACGGCAGTTTGGCGGTTAACGAGCGCTTATTCGACAAGCCTATGGGCTTATTTGGCTACGATAACCGTTTGTTCATGACGTCACGCTACCAAATCTGGGAATTTGAAAACCGGTTAGCACCCGAAGCAACTTATCAAAGTTGTGATCGCTTATATGCACCCAGCCGTAGTTACATAACCGGCGACCTTAATGCCCACGACATCGTATTGGATTCAGACCAGCGCATCCTGTTTATCAACACGGCTTTTAGCTGCTTGGCAGAGTTAAAGCCGGGCTATAGTTTTGCGCCGGTGTGGCAGCCGCCGTTTATCAGCCGGTTAGCCCACGAAGACCGCTGTCATTTAAACGGCTTAGCGCTTAAAGATGGCAAACCAGTTTACGCAACGGCGTGCAGCCAAACCGATTATGTGGGCGGCTGGCGCAATTGCCAGTTAGACGGCGGCATCGTCATACATATTCCCAGCAATGAAATCATCGCTACCGGTTTATCAATGCCACATTCCCCGCGCTGGTACCGGAATCAATTATGGCTTGTAAATTCCGGCACCGGCGAATTAGGTTATTTAGAGGGCGAACAGTTTATTGCAGTAACGGCC